>JAUNUR010000050.1 GCA_030538085.1 Pseudomonadota bacterium
CCACTGAGAGTTTCGTAATTCAGAACAATGTAATCCGTCATTGCGGCGAAGGCCGCAATCCACACGGTGTCCGCGGGTCAACACCGTGTCAAGGTGACGCCCCATGGATTGCGGCCTTTGCCGCAATGACGAGGGAATGTGAGAGGGGTTTTTCTGATGGCCCGCGCGGTCGTGATTTTTGAAAACGTCAATAGGCTCAACTGAGTGCGAGGCATTTCGCGCATCGCCGGTGTCATTTCGTCATTCATCAAAAGCTGCTGAACGACTCAGTTACCGCTGAAATAGCGGCCCTGGACCGGCTTTCTACTCCAGCAGATGCAACTGGCGCCGCAGCCGCGCCACTTCCTCCATCAGGTCGGCGGTGAGCGCGGCCAGTTGCGGGTCGGCGTCGTAGGTGTGCTCCAGCTCGGCGATGCGGCGCGCGCGCATCAGGGTGGTGCTGGCAAAGCGCCACTCAGTGGCAGCGCCACCGGCCAGGGGTTGCAGCACACCGGCTTCCACGCGGGTGAGCACCCACTCAGGCGTCATGTGACAGCCGTGGGCCAGTTGCTGCAGCGTGAGCGCGGCATCGTCCAGCAGTTCAACCAGTTCGGCGGGAACGGAAATGGGCAGGGTGCTCATGTCGGTGCTCTCCAGAATCAGGCACGGCGCGGGTCAAAGCCAGGATAGGCCTTGGCCAGCGCTTCCCAGGCAGCCTTCTGCTCGGGCGTGACGGCGCCGGGCACGGCGATTTCCAGCTCCAGGAACAGATCGCCCGGCGTGGCCGCTGACGGAATGCCGCGCCCTTTCAGCCGCAGCTTGCGCCCACCGCTGGAGCCGCCGGGCACGGTGACTTCCACCGTCTTGCCGTCGGGCGTGGTGACGTGGACCGCGCCGCCGGTGGCTGCCTCCCACGGCGTTACGCGCAGCTTCTGCGTCACGTCGCGGCCATCGATGCGCCAGCGCGCGTCGGGGCGGAACCGCACCTCCAGGAACAGGTCGCCCGCCGGCCCGCCGTTGAAGCCGGGGTTGCCCTGGCCGGCCAGGCGGATCATCTGGCCTTCCTTCACGCCCTGCGGAATCTTGACCTGCAGTGTGCGCTCCTCGGGCACCACGTGGCCCTGGGCGTCCGCCCTGGCGCCGCGCAGGCTGATGGTACGCTCGGCGCCGCGGTAGGCGTCGATCAATTCCAGCTCGATGCGGGCGTGATGGTCTTCGCCACGCATCCGCGCCTGCGCGCCGCCGCCCGCGCGGGAGCCGCCGCCACGCGCGCGGCCGAACATCTGCTCGAAAAACTCGCTGAAATCCTGGTTGTCGCCACCGAAATGCTGGCGGAAGGCCTCTGCCCCGCCCGCGCCGCCGTCGCGAAACTCGTAACCGGTGTTCCAGCCGGGTGGCGGGCGCACGTCATCGCCCGAGCGAGCGCCCGCGGCCCAGGCCTGCGCGCCCACGGTGTCGTAGGCGGCGCGCTTGTCGGGGTCGCTCAGCACGGTGTTGGCCTCGTTCACCTCGGCCATGCGCGCGGCGGCGTCGGCCTCCTTGCTGACGTCGGGGTGGTATTGGCGCGCCAGCTTGCGATAGGCTTTCTTGATGGCGTCGGCCGTGGCGCTTTTGTCAACGCCGAGGATCTGGTAGTAGTCCTTGAACTGCATGCGCTTCTCGGTGGGTGGATAGGCGCGTCGCGGGCGAACGCGCATCAATGCCATTCCAGATGCGGATCATTGTCCCATTTGCAACGCGGGCAGCGGTACGCGGGCGCCGTAGACTTGGCGGCTTCAACCCCCTTCATCTTGCTTCACGCCATGACCACCACGCTTTCCGCCGACATCGTCCAGGCCTTCACGCCCACCGGCGTGCTGCGCGCGTCCATCAATCTGGGCAATCCCATCCTGGCCGGGCGCAACGCGGCGGGCGAGCCGGCGGGCGTGTCGATCGACCTGGCACGCGCCTTCGCCGAGCGGCTGGGCGTGGGCTGCGAGCTGGTGGTGTTCGAGAAGGCGCAGGCCTCGGTCGAGGCGGTGCGTGGCGAACAGGCCGACATCGGCTTCTTCGCCATCGACCCGCTGCGCGGCGAGGGCATCCGCTTCACCGCGCCCTATGTGCTGATCGAGGGCGCGTATCTGGTGCGGCAGGATTCGCCGCTCACCGACAACGCCGAGGTCGACGTGCCCGGCCGCCGCGTGATGGTGGGCCAGGGCAGCGCCTACGACCTGTTCCTGTCGCGCGAGCTGAAAAACGCCAGTATCGAGCGCGCGCCCAGCTCGCCCGACGTGGTGCCCACCTTCATCGCGCAGAACGCCGACGTAGCCGCCGGCGTGAAGCAGCAACTCGAAGCCGACGCGGCGCGCCTGGGCGGGTTGCGCCTGCTGCCGGGGCGCTTCATGGTGATCCAGCAGGCCATGGGTTTGCCTGCCGGGCGCGGCGAGGCGGCGCAGGCCGCGCTGGTGGCGTTCGTCGAGGAGATGAAGGCGAGCGGCTTTGTGGCCCAAGCCATGGAGCGCCACGGCGTGCAGGGCGCTGCCGTGGCGCCGGCGGCCTGACGCTTCAAAAGCAATAGCCTCCAGTGTCTCGCGCCCGCTGGGCTCAAGGCTTTTTACCTTGAAATCATTGCCAGGCAAGCGTTAGTCGCTATTAAAATTGAAACACACCCATCGCATTCTTGCCCGCTTCCGTTGCCCATGACTTCACCTTCCGCCTTCCGTCGCGCGCCACGCCCTGAAGCCGCGCCTGCCTCGCCCGCCAGCGATGGCACGGTGCGCCTGAACAAGCGCCTGGCCGACATGGGGCTGTGCTCGCGGCGCGAGGCCGACGAGTGGATCGAGCGCGGTTGGGTGCGTGTGAACGGCCAGGTGGCCGCCATGGGCACCAAGGTGACGCCGCAGGACCGCGTGACGGTGCAGCGCGAAGCCAAGGCCGCGCAGGCGCAGCGCGTGACCATCCTGCTGCACAAGCCGGTGGGCTACGTGAGCGGGCAAGCCGAGGATGGGCACCAACCTGCGGCGGTGCTGATCAACGCCCGCAGCCACTGGCGCGGCGATGCCAGCCGCACGCGCTTTTCACCCGCGCAGCTCAAGGGGCTGGCGCCGGCTGGCCGGCTCGACATCGACTCGGACGGCCTGCTGGTGCTGACGCAGGACGGCCGCGTGGCGCGCGCGCTGATTGGCGAGGACTCCGATGTCGACAAGGAATACCTGGTGCGCGTGGCCTATGGCGACATCACGACGAACGTGCAGGCCACCTTTCCGCGCGAGCAGCTCGCACGCTTACGCCATGGCCTGAGTCTGGACGGCCAGCCGCTCAAACCCGCGCAGGTCGATTGGCAGAACCCCGAGCAGTTGCGCTTCGTGCTGCGCGAGGGCAAGAAGCGCCAGATCCGCCGCATGTGCGAACAGGTCGGGCTGAAGGTGACGGGCCTCAAGCGCATCCGCATCGGCCGCGTGCTGCTGGGGCAATTGCCGCAGGGGCAATGGCGCTATCTGGGTGAGCGCGAGCGCTTTTTCTGACCCAGGTCGCCTCCCCCTGAAGCCAAATAAACACGCTTTCGCGGGGTTGACAGCCCCGAGTAGTAATCCGCAGAGCATTTGGGTTGCTCAACCAGAAAAATCTTGCTACAAGCCTTGATTCATGCAGACTTTTTTGCTCAATCGAAGGGTATGACATGCATTTGAATCGTCGTGAATTTTGCGTTGGCACGGCCTTGTCCAGCCTGCCTTTGTCGACACTGGCCCAAGGCAACGCCGAGATCGTGGTTGGTCAATCGGTGCCCACCACCGGTCCGCTGGCCACGCTGGCGGGACCGCTAATCATTGGTACACAGGTCTACTTCGACCAGGTCAATGCCAGTGGCGGCGTGAACGGCAGCAAGATCAAGCTGGTGACGATGGATGACAATTTCCAGCCTGACAGGACACACGAAAACGTCAAGAAACTCATCAGTGCCGACAAGGCCATCGCCATCCTCAATACCTGCGGCGCGCCCAACAGTGACGGGCTGATCACCAAGAACATACTTTCCGCGGCGGGCGTGCCGCTCATCGGCCCCTACACGGCATCGGTGCTGGTGCGCTCGCGAAAAAGCCCGCTGGCTTACTTCGTTGCCTCGGGCGCCGGGGAAGAGGCCGATGCCGTCGTCAAACAGATCAAGTCCATGGGTTTGACCAAGTTGGGCGTGATGTACCAGAACGACCTGTTCGGTCAGGATGGCCTGGCCGAAGTCACCCGCGCTACCAAGGCAGAGGGCATTCAGCTTGTGGGGACCGGCAAGTTCGAGCGCAACGCCGAGGATATCGAGCCCGCCATCGACGAACTGGGCAAGTCCGCGCCTCAGGCCATCGTGATGTTTGGCCCAGGCGCCACCACGGCCAAGTTCGTCGCGGGCTATCGCAAGAAATACGGCGTTCGCAGCATGCTGATTTCCTCCAGCGCCGGCAGCGTGGACGCCATTGTCGCGGCCACGGGTCAACAAAACGCGGCGGGCATTGGCCTGATCCAGGTAGTGCCCAACCCCGCCAACCCAACCGTGCGCATCGCTGGCGAATACCGCAGCGCACTCGCGAAATTCGGCCCGAAGGGCGCCCAGATCTCCAGCTATGGAATGCAAGGCTTCATCACCGCCAAAGTGCTGGTGGAGGGTCTCAAGCGCGGCGGTGGCCGCGATGCGGCCAGCCTGGTTCAGGGTCTGAACAGCATCCGCGCCTGGGAAATGGGCGGCATCACCATGGACTTCTCTGGTGGCAACCGACAGGGCAGCCGCTTCGCCGACATCGGCATCATCGGCAGCAGTGGCCGTCTCCTGAACTGAAAGAGCCTGTTTCCAGGTTCAAGTAGCCTGTCGTCGCCACGCACCGGGGCGACAGGCTTGAAATCGCCTAGGGGTGCCGCCATCTGGGTGCGGCACCAAGCAGTTGGCTTGGTGCGTTCTTTTTATCAACCGAACGCACTTTTTCGACCATGAGTTCCCAGACCCATGCTTTTCAGGCCGAGGTGGCGCAACTGCTGCACCTCGTCACGCACTCGCTGTATTCCAACAAAGAGATCTTCCTGCGCGAGCTGGTCTCCAACGCCTCCGACGCCTGCGACAAGCTGCGCTTCGAGGCGCTGGCCGACCCATCGCTGTACGGCGACCAGCCCGAGCTGGAAGTGCGCATCAGCTTCGACAAAGCCGCTAAAACGCTGACGGTGACCGACACCGGCATCGGCATGAGCGCGCAGGAAGCCATCGAGCACCTGGGCACCATCGCCAAGAGCGGCACCAAGGATTTCATGAGCAAGCTGACCGGCGACCAGAAAGCCGATGCGCAGCTGATCGGCCAGTTTGGCGTGGGCTTCTACTCCGGCTTCATCGTGGCCGACAAGATCACCGTCGAATCGCGCCGAGCCGGCCTGCCCGCCGAGGAGGGCGTGCGCTGGATCAGCAAGGGCGCGGGCGACTTCGAGGTGGAGACCATCACCCGCGCCGAACGCGGCACCAGCGTGATCCTGCACCTGCGGGACGACGCGCTGGAGTTTGCCGACGGCTGGAAGCTGAAAGAGCTGATCGGCAAGTACAGCGACCACATCGCCCTGCCCATCAAGATGGAAGGCGAGAAGTGGGAAGACGGCAAGGAAGAAGGCCAACCCGGCCAGATGGTGAAGACCGGCGAGTGGGAAACCATCAACCAGGCCACCGCGCTGTGGACGCGGCCCAAGAAGGACGTCACCGACGAGCAGTACCAGGGCTTCTACGAGCAGATCGCGCACGACTGGCAGCCGCCGCTGGCCTGGAGCCACAACCGCGTGGAAGGCAGCACCGAATACACGCAACTGCTCTACATCCCCAGCCACGCGCCGTTCGACCTGTGGGACCGCGACAAAAAGGCGGGCATCAAGCTGTACGTCAAGCGCGTGTTCATCATGGACGACGCCGAGCAACTCATCCCGCGCTACCTGCGCTTCATCAAGGGCGTGGTCGACTCGGCCGACCTGCCGCTGAACGTGAGCCGCGAACTGCTGCAGGAAAGCCGTGACGTGCGCGCCATCCGCGAAGGCAACACGCGCCGCGTGCTGGGCATGCTGGAAGACATGGCCAAGACCGAGGCCACCGCTGGTGGCCCCGATGCGGCCGAAGCGGCCAATGCCGAGGGCAAGGTGGACATCGGCAGCGGCGACAGCACGCCCGCGCCCGAACCGACCGAGCTGCCCGAAAGTGGCGTGACCGACGTGGTCGACAAGAACGAGGCGCCAACGGCCGCCGACACCGCGGCCAAGTTCGCCGAAGGCGAGGCCAAGGCAGCTGGTAAGTACGCCACCTTCTGGCGCGAATTCGGCGCCGTGCTGAAGGAAGGCCTGGGCGAGGACCACGCCAACCGCGAGCGCATCGCCAAGCTGCTGCGCTACGCCTCGACCACCAGCGACAGCGCGAGCGTTTCGCTGGCCGACTACAAGGCCCGCATGAAGGAGGGCCAGAAAGCCATCTACTACATCACCGCCGATACGCTGGCCGCCGCCAAGAACAGCCCGCAGCTCGAAGTCTTCAAGAAAAAAGGCATCGAAGTGCTGCTAATGACCGACCGCGTGGACGAGTGGTCGCTGTCCTACCTGCACGAGTTCGACGGCACGCCGCTGCAATCGGTGGCCAAGGGCGCGGTCGATCTGGGCGACCTGCAGGACGAAGCCGAGAAGAAGGCTGCCGAAGAAGCCGCCGAAAGCGTGAAGCCCCTGCTCGACAAGCTGAAGGAAGCGCTGAAAGATCAGGTGGAAGACGTGCGCGTCACCACCCGCCTTGTCGATTCACCCGCCTGCCTGGTGGTGAAGGACGCCGGCATGAGCATGCAACTGGCCCGCATGCTGAAGCAGGCCGGCCAGCCCGTGCCCGACAGCAAGCCCGTGCTGGAGATCAACGCCGAGCACCCGCTGGTCAAGAAGCTGGAAGGTCATGCGCACTTCGATGATCTGGCCCATATCCTGTTCGACCAGGCCCTGCTGGCCGAAGGCGGCCTGCCGGACGACCCCGCCGCCTATGTGCGACGGGTGAACGCGCTGCTGGTGTGACGCCAGGCCAGCGTCATGATCTGCTGCCGGAGGATCGACATGCCTCACTCGCCCAAGATAGCCCCTGCCCTGGCTCGCCCTGCAGCCCGCCTTTTGACAAAAGGTTCGGCGCGCATTGCCACGGCGCTTGCATTCGCCACCGCGCTCGGAGGCTGCGCCGCGGGCGTCGGCATTGGCGTACCCATCGCTCCAGGGGTTTCATTGGGCATCGGCGTGGGCTCCGGGGGCAACGTGAACGTCGGGGTGGGCACGGGCATCGGCCCTGTCGGAGTCGGCGTGGGCGTCAATCAGCGCGGCCAGGTATCGGCTGGTGCGGGCGTCGGTGCCAGCGTTCCTGTGAGCGGCGGCGCGCGCGTGGGCGCGGGGGTTGGCACCGGCACGGTGCTTTACGAGCCACAGCCCAAACCGCCTCTGGCGGCGGACCAGCAGCCCTGACCCCGGCTTTGCTGGTTGGCGTAACAAAAAAGCCCGCTATTCATTGAATAGCGGGCTTTTTCTTGACTGGTGGCCTGGGACAGAATCGAACTGCCGACACGCGGATTTTCAATCCGCTGCTCTACCAACTGAGCTACCGGGCCGGAAGCCTTCCATTATAGCGCTTTTTTTGGCGCCACCTCATGTCGAAGCGGCCGAGCCCCGCCGACCACGGGACAGGTCCACACCGAGCTGCTTCAGCTTGCGATAAAGGTGGGTGCGCTCCAGCCCCGTTTTCTCGGCCACGCGCGTCATCGAGCCGCCTTCCTTCGCCAGATGGAACTCGAAGTACGCTTTCTCGAAGGCGTCGCGGGCATCACGCAAGGGCTTGTCCAGATCGAAGGTTTGCTGGCCGTGAGGACTGAGATCCACCGCCGCGGGCAAGGTCTGCCCGCCCATCATCGCGGATTCGACGGTCAGCTCGGCGGTGGGTGCCGTGGCCGCGCTGGGCTCGGTGGTCACCTCGGTCACCTTGCGGGCGGGCGCATCGCGCGTCAGGGCCTGATCGACGGCCTTGAGGAGTTTCTGCAGCGTGATGGGCTTTTCCAGGAACGACTGCGCGCCGATGCGCGTGGCTTCCACCGCCGTGTCGATGGTGGCGTGGCCGCTCATCATGATCACCGGCATGGTCAGCAGGCCGGTGCCGCGCCACTCCTTCAGCAAGGTCACGCCATCGGTGTCCGGCATCCAGATGTCGAGCAGCACCAGATCGGGGCGGCTGGCCTGGCGCGCCGTGCGCGCCTGCGCGGCGTTTTCCGCCAGTTCGACCGTGTGACCTTCGTCATTGAGGATCTCCGACAAGAGATCCCTAATGCCGAGTTCGTCGTCAACCACCAGAATATTCGCCATGCCTTGCCATTCTCTCTATCGTTCCAAGAGCCCGCCCTCGAAGTCCTCTCGCCGCGCTTGATGACCGGTCTTGGACGCCCCCCGGCGTTGCACCTCTTGCCAATAGCACGGCGCGCCTTGCGGGACACCCGATCCGGGGCCATCGCTTACCGCGACGACCTTGAGGACAGGCTCTAAACCAATGCATCGATCTCGTCCGATGCCGGCTGGAATGATAACGACACTTGCGCGCCCAGTATTCGGCCATCGCCGACGCGATTGGACAGATCGATGCGCGCATCGTGCTCGTCGGCGATTTTCTTGACCACGGCCAGCCCCAGACCGGTGCCCTTGGCCTTGGTCGTCACGTAGGGTTCGAAGGCGCGCTTGAGGATGGCATCCGGAAAGCCGTGGCCGCTGTCGATCACGCTCAAGCGAACCCGCCGCGAAGTCTCGTGCCAGTGCGTGCGGATGATGACCTGCTTGTCCGCGCCCGCCACCTCCGCCTCATGCAGCGAGTCGCTGGTGGCATCGATGGCGTTCTGCACCAGGTTGTGAATCACCTGGCGCAGTTGCTGCGCATCGCCGCGAATGGGTGGGCACCCGTCGTCGCACTCGAACCGTATCGGCACCTGCCATTCGCGGTCGGCGTCCACGGTGCCGCCGTACAGATGCAGCACCTCGCTGACCAGGGCATTCAAGTCGACAGGTTTGAGCTCCGCGCTGGGCAGGCGCGCGTAGTCGCGGAATTCGTTGACCAGCCGCTTCATGGCATCGACCTGATCGACGATGGTGCGCACCGCCTTGGCCAGCAAGGCCTGGTCGGCCCCGGTCAACTTGTCCGCCAGCCTGCGTTCAAGCCTCTCCGCCGACAGCTGGATCGGCGTCAAGGGGTTCTTGATCTCGTGCGCCAGGCGGCGCGCCACCTCGCCCCACGCCTGCGCGCGCTGGGCCGACACGATTTCGGAAATGTCATCGAACACCAGCAGGCGAAGCCCGCCCGGCAGGGACGCGCCACGCGCGATCAGCGTGACCGCGTCATCCGCCACGCCGCCTCCGGCGTGACCATACAGCTCGAACGATTTCTGCCAGTTCTCCAGCCCATGCTCGGCGCGCTGTCCCTCGAATTCCAGAAACTGCGCCTCGACGTCGGTGGCAAAGGCCTCCAGCCCCATCAGGCTGTCCAGCGACCGGCCCGCGCCAGCCGCCAGCGGCGCGCGGAGAATGCGTGTCGCGCCGGGGTTGGACGACTGGATCACGCCTTGCCGGTCCAGCACGATGACACCCGCCGTCAGGTTGTCCAGAATGGTTTGCAGGTGGGCGCGCGCGGCATCGACCTCCCGCATGCTGGAGTTGACCGCGGCCCTGGCTTCCGCCAACTGCTCGGTCATGTCGGCGAACGAGCGGGTCAGGCCCACCAGCTCGTCGCGCCCAGGCAGGATGACCTTGGGCGTCAGGTCGCCCGCCGCGACCTGGCGCACGCCATCGGCCAGCATGAGCAGCGGCGTGACCAGCTGCTTGCCCAACAGCACCGCCAGCAGCACCGCGCCAAACACGGCCAGGAACAGACTGAGTGTCAGCGTGCCGATGTACATGCGGCGCAGGCCATCGCGGCCCAACGCGCGCTCCTGGTATTCACGGTTGGCCTCCTGCACCGCCAGCGCGTGCGCCACCAGCGCCGTGGGCAGCGGCTGCACGGCCTGCAGCAAGCGCTGCTCGCCCACCAGACCAACGGAGCGGGGACTGACGACGATCAGCGCACGGATGCGCGCCGGCGGCGCTTCGGCACCGGCCACCACGTCGTCGAGCCCCTCGATCTGCGTCGCCATGCCCTGGCCGCGCAGGTTGCGCAGCATTTGCGCGCTGGGCCTGGCGGGCGCCAGCTCGAAGCGCGACTGCCCGGCGCTCGCGATCAGGTGCCCCGAGGCACTCCACAGCGTCAGGTCGCTGGCTCCCAGTTGCGTGCGCAGGTTTTCCAGCGGCAAGCCGGCCAATGCCTCCGGCGCGTCGGCGAGCGCCGACGAGGCGGCGCGCAACTGGTTGGCGAAGTCGCGCGCCTGCGTGTCCAGCGACGTGCGCGCCAGGGTCAGGCCCGATTCCAGCGCCCCCTCCACCTTGATGTCGAACCACGATTCGATCGAGCGCGACACGAACTGGTACGACACCACGTAGATCAGCAGGCCCGGCAGCACGCCCACCAGGCCGAAGATCGCCGCCAGCTTGATCAGCAGGCGGCTGCCGAACTTGCCCCGCCGCAAGCGCGCGATGAGCCGATAGACGCCCCAGCCGATCACCAGAACGAGCACGCCCGCCACCGCCACGTTGACCGCGAACAGCCGCGTGTAGTGGCGCTCGTACAGCAGGCGATTGTTGGTGGCTTGCGCCAGCAGAAAAATCAGCACCAGCCCCAGGCCCACCAGAAAGGCGATGGCCACCGCCAGGCTCCACCGGCCCAGGCGCCTGCGACGCATCTGCCCAGTGGATTCCTCGGCGCCCGCCATCGCGTTCATCCTAGAAACGGGAGTTGGATGCGTGGCTCACCCAGCAGGTGAGCGTGATCGAAGCTGGAAAAGTCAGTATTCATGCGGGTTGCCCAAGGATGATGACACGCGGTCAACTGCCGTTGCTATTGAAAATTTCGTAATTCATGACACGCCGCTTGCCCTCACCCCGACCCTCTCCCAGAGGGAGAGGGAGATTTCTTTCTGATGGCTCGCGCTGTCGTGATTTTTGAAAATCTCAATAGGTTCACTGCCCCGGCTCCTGCGTGAGGTCGATGCGACGCTCCACCGACACCGCCCAATCGGACTGGCCCGCCGACCCCAGTTGCAACGCGCGCGGCAACTGGCCGACATCCAGGCGGAAGCGAAAGCGCAGCACATGGCGTCCGCTGCCAGCAATGTCCTCGGTGTCCGCCACTTTCCAGCGCCCGACGCGCTGAACGGCGGCCATCACTTCCTCCAGCGAATCGTAGCCCTGCGACAGGCTCACGCCCAGACCCGTGCTGACCAGGGGATCGGCAGAGGTGTTCAGGCGCCAGCGCCGCGTCAGCGGCTGGTAGCTCACGCGCATGTAGCGGTGCGCCGTCGCCACCGCGCGGTCATACCAGTACCAGCGCTCGCGCATCACCTCGGCCTCGGCCACGAAGTGAATCGGTATGCCCTTGGTCAGCGCATCCTCCACCACCGGAGACAGCGTGAAGCCGACCTGCGCCGTCAGAAACACGCCCGCGTCGTCGCGCTCCACGTGCAGGGCGGTCAGCTCGGCCTTGCCCGCGTGCGCGAAAGCGCTCCAGCCAAGCAGGCAGCACGCCAGCACCCACCAGCACGCCAGGCGGCTAGCCAGCGTGCTTTTGCAGCAGAGCGTAATAGAACCCGTCGTCACGGCCGCCATTGTCGCCAAGCGATGCATCCGTCCGCGCTTCCGACGGCAATAAATGTCCTGGCGACGGTAGCAAGGCCGCCTCCTTGTTGTGTGCAAGGAACGCCGCGATCCGGTCCTGGCCTTCCTCCACGAACACGGAACAGGTGCAGTACAGCATTCGCCCACCCGGCTTGAGCAAGGGCCACAGAGCGCGAATCAGCCGGTCTTGCTGGCCCGCCAACTGCGCGATGTCGGAGGCGCGCCGCAGCCACCGCGCATCCGGATGGCGCCCCACGATGCCCGAACCGCTGCACGGCGCGTCCAGCAGGATGGCGTCGTACTGCTCGCCGCCCCACCACGCAGGCAGGTCGGCCGCGTCGGCCACCCGCACATCGGCGTGCAGCCCAAGCCGCCGAAGATTGTCGCGAATGCGCCCGCTTCGGGTGTCGTCGATGTCCAATGCCGTCACGCGGGCATTGGGGCAAACTTCAAGCACGTGGGTGGTTTTTCCGCCCGGCGCCGCGCAGGCGTCCAGCACCGCTGGCGCCACGTTTTCCCACCCGGCCAGAAGCAAGGGCGCCGCCCGCTGTGCCGCCGCCGACTGCACGCTGACCCGCCCTTGCGCGAAACCGGCGATGGCCTGCACCGGCAAAGGCCGATGCAACCGCACTGCGGCCCCGCCCAGCGCGTCCGATTTCAGGCCCGCGCGCGCCAGGTCGTCGCGGAATGCCTGCACGCTGCCGCGCCGCAGATTCACGCGCAGATCCATCGGGGACGCCTGCTGCGCCGCCGTGAGAGTGGCTTGCCAATGGTCCGGGTGGTCGCGCCGCAGGCGCTCGATCCACCAGCGGGGATGATTCCAGCGGCCCACCGGGTCTTGCAGCGCCGCCGCCAGCAAGGCATCGCGTTCACGCAGGAAGCGACGCAAGCACGCGTTGATGAAGGCGACATGCGGGCGCAGGGCGCGCTGCCGGTTGGCGACTTCCACCGTCTGGTCAACCAGCGTGAAAGGCTCGTACAAGGCATCCAGCTCGGGTTGCGCCAGCGCCAGACCAACGCAGAGCAGCGCATCGACCGCCGGGGGCGGTGTCCGCCGCGCCAAGAGCGCTCTCAGCGCCTGCGCCCGCCCGAGCCAGCGCAGGGCGTGAAACGACAGCGCCTGCACGCCGGGGCGCAGCGCGGCATCGACCTCTTCGAGCTGCGCCGACAGCGACCGCCCCTCGCGCACGCCCCGCACCAGCTCGGCCGCATGCCGCAACTGACGCCAAAGAGGTGGCGCGTGCGTGGCCGGCGCCATGCCGTCTGGTGACATCGCGTCAACGCCCCTCGGACAGGCGGGTGATGGTGCCCGCCGGCTTGAACCCCGCCAGGCGCGCCAGCACCGACGCGGGGAACTGCCCCAGCGCCCGGTTGTAGGCCATCGCCGTGTCATTGAATGCCGTGCGCAGCGGCAGCGACTGGTGCAGCAGCCGCAGCCACCGCTGCTGCAGCCGATCAGCCGAAGGCGTGGTGCCCGGCGGCACCGCATCGGCCAGCGCGGCGCCCCAGGCGGCGCGCAAGGCCTCGTGCGCCATCACCAGGCTGGACATGGCCGGCCCCCCGTCGACTGGCTGCAACCGGGCCTGGGCCAGCGCGGCGGCGAACTGCTCGCTGGTGGCCTGCAACCGCGTCCAGGCCGCCGTCGCGTCATCCTGCAGCTCTCCTGGCGACGTCTGGGCACCGTCGCGCATGGACTCCGGCAGGCAGCCCTGCACCCAGACCAGTTGACGCACCAATTGCTCGTCCAGCGCGGCGAACGCCTTGACCACCGCCGTGCGCATGCGCACCAGCCGGTTGTAGGCGCCGATGGCCCAGAAAAACAGCAGCGCCACGCCCAGCCAGAGCCACACACTTGTATCAAGCATTCCCGTCTTCCAACGAAAAAGCGCCCTCTGCGCAGATGCTGCGGCCAGAGGGCGCTTGTCACCAAGAGCCTGTCCTCAAGCTTGTCGCGCCAGGCGATGGCCCCGGACCGGGCGGCTTGCCAGGCGCTTGGCGCCCGAGACCGGGGATAAGCGCCACGGCGCGAGGATTTTGGGCACGGACTCCAAACAAACGCGCTCAGTCGGTCAGTCGGCGTCGGTCGCGGCAGCCTCGTCGGTGCCCACGGCGTTACCCGCGGCGGCTTCGGCCTCGGCCAGTTCGGCGGCCTCGGCTTCGGCGATGGCGCGGCGCTCGGCCTCGTCCATCTGGTCCTTCACCTTGCGCGCCTGGTGGTAGGCCAGGCCCGTGCCCGCCGGGATCAGGCGGCCGACGATCACGTTCTCCTTCAGACCACGCAACTCGTCGCGCTTGCCCATGATGGCGGCTTCGGTCAGCACGCGCGTGGTTTCCTGGAACGACGCGGCGCTGATGAAGCTGTCGGTGGACAGCGATGCCTTGGTGATGCCCAGCAGCAGGTTGGTGTAGGTGGCGGGCACTTTGCCGTCGGCGCGCAGGGCGTCGTTGGTGTCCAGCATCTCGCTGCGCTCGACCTGTTCACCGGCGATGTAGCCCGAATCACCCGGGTTCTCGACCACGACGCGGCGCAGCATCTGGCGAACGATCACCTCGATGTGCTTGTCGTTGATCTTCACGCCCTGCAGGCGGTAGACGTCCTGCACCTCGTCGACGATGTAGCGCGCCAGCTCTTCCATGCCCAGCAGGCGCAGGATGTCCTGCGGATCGGCCGGGCCGTCGACGATGTGCTCGCCCTTGTTCACCACCTGGCCTTCGTGCACCAGGATGTTCTTCTCCTTGGGAATCAGCTCTTCCCACACCTGGCCTTCCGGGTCGGTGATCTGCAGGCGGATCTTGCCCTTGGTCTCCTTGCCGAACGACACGGTACCGGTCTGCTCGGCCAGCGTGCCCTTGTCCTTGGGCGTGCGGGCCTCGAACAGCTCGGCCACGCGCGGCAGACCGCCGGTGATGTCGCGGGTCTTCTGGCCTTCCACCGGAATGCGCGCCAGCACCTCGCCGGGGCCCACTTCCTGGCCGTCGCGCACCTGGATCAGCGCGCCCACCTGGAAGCCGATGGTCACCGAGTGGTCGGTGCCCGGAATCTTGACTTCCTTGCCTTCCAGGTCGATCAGCTTGACCTGCGGACGCACTATTTTTGCCGAGCCGCGTCGCTTCGGGTCGATCACCACCAGCGTGGACAGGCCCGTGACCTCATCCACCTGCTTGGCCACCGTCAGGCCTTCCTCGACGTTCTCGAACTTCACGGTACCGGCGTACTCGGTGATGATCGGGCGCGTCAGCGGGTCCCAGTTGGCCAGGATGGTGCCGGCCTTGATGGCCTGGTCGGCCTTCACGGTCAGCGTGGCGCCGTAGGGCACCTTGTGGCGCTCGCGCTCGCGGCCGTGCTCGTCGTGGATCGTGATCTCGCCGGAGCGGGAAATCACCACCAGTTCGCCACGGCTGTTGGTCACGTAGCGCATGGTGGGGTTGAAGCCAATCGAGCCGTTGGCCTTGGCCTCGACGCTGCTGGCCACCGCCGCGCGCGACGCCGCGCCACCGATGTGGAAGGTGCGCATGGTCAGCTGCGTGCCGGGCTCGCCGATCGACTGCGCGGCGATCACGCCCACTGCTTCGCCCATGTTCACCAGGCCACCACGGCCCAGATCGCGCCCGTAGCACTTGGCGCAGATGCCGAAGCGCGTGGCGCAGGTCAGCGCGGTGCGCACGCGCACCTCGTCGATGCCGGTGCGCTCCAGCTCGTCAATGGCATCCTCGTCCAGCATCTGGCCGGCCCGCACCACCACTTCCTGGTTCTCGGGGTTGACGAGATCCTCGGCCGCGGTGCGGCCCAGGATGCGCTCGCGCAGCGACTCGATCACCTCGCCGCCCTCGACGATGGCGCGCATCAGCGAGCCGTCGCTGGTGCCGCAATCGTCCTCGGTCACCACCAGGTCCTGCGTCACGTCGACCAGACGGCGCGTGAGATAGCCGGAGTTGGCGGTCTTCAGCGCCGTGTCGGCCAGGCCTTTCCGCGCGCCGTGCGTCGAGATGAAGTACTGCAGCACGTTCAGGCCTTCACGGAAGTTGGCCGTGATGGGCGTCTCGATGATCGAGCCATCGGGCTTGGCCATCAGGCCGCGCATGCCCGCCAACTGACGAATCTGCGCGGCGGAGCCGCGAGCGCCCGAGTCGGCCATCATGTAGATGGAGTTGAACGACTCCTGCTCGACTTCGTTGCCGTGGCGGTCGGTGGTCTTCTGCTTGGCCAGTTGGGCCATCATGACCTTCGACACCTCGTCGCCGGCCTTGCCCCAGATATCCACTACCTTGTTGTAACGCTCACCGGCGGTGACCAGGCCCGAGACGTACTGCTGCTCGATCTCCTTCACCTCTTTTTCGGCGCGCTCGATGATGTGCGTCTTCTCCTCGGGCACCAGCATGTCCTCGATGGCGATCGAGATGCCGGCGCGCGTGGCCAGGCGGAAGCCGTTTTGCAGCAGCTTGTCGGCGAACACCACGGTGTCCTTCAGGCCGCACTTGCGAAAAGATGCGTTGATCAGGCGCGAGATTTCCTTCTTCTTCAGCGCCTTGTTCATCAGCGAGAACGGCAGGCCCTTGGGCAGAATCTCCGACAGCAGCGCGCGGCCCACGGTGGTTTCGACCAGGCTGGTGGACGGCGCCAGCTCACCGCTGGTCTTGTCCTTGACCCACTCGGTCATGCGCACGTTGACCTTGGCCGTCAGTTCCACCGCGCCGGCGTCCAGCGCGCGCTGCACCTCGCCCACGTCGGCGAACACCAGGCCCTCGCCCTTGCCATTGATGCGCTCGCGCGTGGTGTAGTACAGGCCCAGCACCACGTCCTGCGAGGGCACGATGGACGGCTCGCCCGAGGCCGGGAACAGCACGTTGTTGGAGGCCAGCATCAACGTGCGCGCTTCCATCTGCGCCTCCACGCTCAGCGGCACGTGCACGGCCATCTGGTCACCGTCGAAGTCGGCGTTGAAGGCGGCGCAGACCAGCGGGTGCAGCTGGATGGCCTTGCCCTCGATCAGGATCGGCTCGAACGCCTGAATCCCCAGGCGGTGCAGCGTGGGCGCGCGGTTGAGCAGCACGGGGTGCTCGGTGATGACTTCTTCCAGGATGTCCCACACCACCGGCGTGCCGGCCTCGACCTCTTTCTTCGCCGCCTTGATGGTGGTGGCGATGCCCATGGCCTCCAGACGGGCGAAGATGAAGGGCTTGAACAATTCGAGGGCCATCAGCTTGGGCAGGCCGCACTGGTGCAGCTTGAGCGTAGGGCCCACGGTGATGACGGAGCGGCCCGAGTAGTCGACGCGCTTGCCCAGCAGGTTCTGGCGGAAGCGCCCGCCCTTGCCCTTGATCATGTCGGCCAGCGACTTCAGCGCGCGCTTGTTGGCGCCCGTCATGGCCTTGCCACGGCGGCCGTTGTCCAGCAGGCTGTCCACGGCTTCCTGCAGCATGCGCTTTTCGTTGCGCGCGATGATCTCGGGCGCCTTCAGCTCCAGCAGGCGGCGCAGGCGGCTGTTGCGGTTGATGACGCGGCGGTACAGGTCGTTCAGGTCGCTCGTGGCGAAGCGGCCACCGTCCAGCGGCACCAGCGGGCGCAGGTCGGGCGGCAGCACGGGCAGCACGTCGAGCACCATCCACTCGGGCTTGATGCCCGACTTCTTGAACGCCTCCAGCACCTTCAGGCGCTTGGCGTTCTTCTTGACCTTGACTTCGGAGCCGGTCAGGTCGCCGCGCAGCTTCTCGATCTCGATGTCGAGGTCGATGCCTTCCAGCAGCTCCTTGATGCCCTCGGCGCCCATGCGCGCGACGAACTCGTCGCCATGCTCGGCGCGCTGCTTGTCGTACTCGTCCTCGCTCATGATGCCGAACTTCTTCAGCGGCGTCATGCCGGGGTCGGTGATGACGTAGGCCTCGAAGTACAGCACGCGCTCGATGTCGCGCAGCGTCATGTCGAGCACCATGCCCAGGCGGCTGGGCAGCGATTTCAGGAACCAGATGTGCGCGCAAGGCGCGGCCAGGTCGATGTGGCCCATGCGCTCGCGGCGCACCTTGGTCTGGGTGACCTCGACGCCGCACTTCTCGCAGATGACACCACGGTGCTTCAGGCGCTTGTACTTGCCGCACAGGCACTCGTAGTCCTTGATCGGGCCGAAGATCTTGGCGCAGAACAGGCCGTCGCGCTCGGGCTTGAAGGTGCGGTAGTTGATGGTCTCGGGCTTCTTCACCTCGCCGAAAGACCACGAGCGAATCTTCTCGGGCGAGGCCAGACCGATGCGGATGGCGTCGAAGTGCTCATCCGGCGTGAATTGCTTGAACAGGTCGAGTAGCGATTTCATGTGACTCTTTCCCTTTTCATTTCAAAATTTTGATAGCTGCTTGCGCGTGATATACAAGGATTTCAGATGCAAAACCATCTGAAATCGTTTATTCACCAGCGCTAGCAGCTCACTTTATTGATGGCGACCTGTCGGCCTCAGTTGCGTTCCAGCTCGATATCAAGGCCCAGCGAACGGATTTCCTTGACCAGCACGTTGAACGACTCGGGCATGCCGGCGTCGATGGAGTGTTCGCCCTTGACGATGCTCTCGTACACCTTGGTACGGCCCTGCACGTCGTCGGACTTCACGGTCAGCATTTCCTGCAGCGTGTACGAGGCGCCATAGGCTTCCAGCGCCCACACCTCCATCTCGCCGAAGCGCTGACCGCCGAACTGCGCCTTGCCGCCCAGCGGCTGCTGCGTGACCAGCGAGTACGGGCCGGTGGAACGCGCGTGCATCTTGTCGTCGACCAGGTGGTGCAGCTTCAGGAAGTGCATGTAGCCGATGGTGGTCGGGCGCTCGAAGGCGTCGCCGGTGCGGCCGTCGTACAGCCAGGCCTGGGTGCGTGTGGGCGTCAGGCCCTTGGCCTGCGCGATCTCGTCGGGGTAGGCCCGCTTCAGCATGTCGAGAATCTCGCCCTCGTCGGCGCCGTCGAACACCGGCGTGGCGAACGGCATGCCACCGGTCAGGTTGCCCGCCATCTCCAGCAGCTCGTCGTCGCTCAGCTTGCCCAGCTCCTCGGCACGGCCCGTGCTGTTGTACAGCTCTTCCAGGTACTTGCGCACCTTGGCCACGCGCTGCTCGCCCTGCAGCATCTCGTTGATACGCTGGCCGATGCCCTTGCCAGCCCAGCCCAGGTGCACCTCAAGCACCTGGCCCACGTTCATGCGCGAGGGCACGCCCAGCGGGTTGAGCACGATGTCGGCGGGCGTGCCGTCGGCCATGTAGGGCATGTCCTCGACCGGAACGATCTTGGACACCACGCCCTTGTTGCCGTGGCGGCCAGCCATCTTGTCACCGGGCTGCAGGCGGCGCTTGACGGCCAGGTACACCTTGACCATCTTCAGCACGCCAGCGGGCAGCTCATCGCCCTGCGTCAATTTCTTGCGCTTTTCCTCGAACGCGAGGTCGAAGCTGTGGCGCTGCTGCTCGATGGAGGCCTTGATGCTCTCCAGCTGCGACGCCACGTCGTCGTCGGCCGGGCGGATGTCGAACCAGTGATACTTGTCCACCGAGGCCAAGTAGGCCTTGTCGATCTTGGTGCCCTTGGCGATGCGGTTGGGGCCGCCGTTGGCGACCTTGCCGTTCAGCAATTTCTCGATACGGTCGTAGGCGTCGGCCTCGACGATGCGCAACTGGTCGTTCAGGTCCAGGCGGAAGCGCTTCAGTTCGTCGTCGATGATCTGCTGCGCGCGCTTGTCGCGCTGGATGCCCTCGCGCGTGAACACCTGCACGTCGATCACGGTGCCCTGCGACCCCTGGTCGACGCGCAAGGAGGTGTCCTTCACGTCGGAAGCCTTCTCGCCGAAGATGGCGCGCAGCAGCTTCTCCTCGGGCGTCAGCGTGGTCTCGCCCTTGGGCGTGACCTTGCCCACCAGCGTGTCGCCGGGCATCACCTCGGCACCCACGTAGATGATGCCGGACTCGTCCAGGCGGTTGAGCTGCTGCTCGGCCAGGTTGGGAATGTCGCGCGTGATTTCCTCGGCGCCCAGCTTGGTGTCCCGCGCCATCACCACCAGCTCCTCGATGTGGATGCTGGTGTAGCGGTCGTCGGCCACCACCTTTTCGCTGATCAGGATCGAGTCCTCGAAGTTGTAGCCGTTCCAGGGCATGAAGGCGATCAGCATGTTCTGGCCGATGGCGATCTCGCCCAGGTCGGTGCTGGCGCCGTCGGCGATCACGTCGCCCTTGGCCAGCTTGTCGCCCTTCTTGACGATGGGGCGCTGGTGGATGTTGGTGTTCTGGTTGGAGCGCTGATACATGATCAGGTTGTAGATGTCCACGCCCACTTCACCGGCCACCGCTTCGTCGTCGTTGACGCGGATCACGATGCGGGTGGCATCCACGTAGTCGACCACGCCGCCACGGCGCGCCGTCACCACGGTGCCGGAGTCGATGGCGGCCACGCGCTCGATGCCGGTGCCGACCAGCGGCTTCTCGGGCCGCAGCACGGGCACGGCCTGGCGCGACATGTTGGCGCCCATCAGCGCGCGGTTGGCGTCGTCGTGCTCCAGGAAGGGCACCAGCGAGGCCGCCACCGACACGATCTGCGCCGGCGACACGTCCATGTACTGGATGCGCTCGGCGCCGACCAGGATGGATTCGCCGGCTTCACGCGCGGACACCAGTTCGCCCGTCAGGCGGTCGTCCTTGTCCAGCCCGGCGTTGGCCTGGGCGATGACGTACTTGCCTTCCTCGATGGCCGACAGGTAGTCGATCTCGTTGGTCACCTTGCCGTCGATCACGCGGCGGTACGGCGTCTCGATGAAGCCGTACTCGTTCAGCCGCGCGTACAGCGACAGCGAGTTGATCAGGCCGATGTTCGGGCCTTCCGGCGTCTCGATCGGGCACACGCGGCCATAGTGCGTGACGTGCACGTCACGCACCTCGAAGCCCGCGCGCTCGCGCGTCAGGCCGCCCGGGCCCAGGGCCGACACGCGGCGCTTGTGCGTGATCTCGGCCAGGGGGTTGGTCTGGTCCATGAACTGGCTGAGCTGCGAGGCGCCGAAAAACTCCTTGAGCGCCGCGGAAATCGGCTTGGAGTTGATCAGGTCGTGCGGCATCAGCGGGTCCTGCTCGGCCTGGCCCAGTCGCTCCTTCACGGCCTTCTCGATGCGCGCCAGGCCCGTGCGGTACTGGTTCTCGGCCAGCTCGCCCACGCAGCGCACGCGGCGGTTGCCCAGGTGGTCGATGTCATCGACCTCGCCACGACCGTTGCGCAGCTCAACCAGGATCTTGACCACGGCCAGGATGTCCTCGTTGGTCAGCACCATGGGGCCGGTCGATTCCTCGTTGCCGATCTTGGCGTTGAACTTCATGCGGCCCACGCGCGACAGGTCGTAGGTGTCGGGGTTGTAGAACAGGCGCTGGAACAGGGCCTGCACGGCGTCCTCGGTCGGCGGCTCGCCGGGGCGCATCATGCGGTAGATGGCCACGCGGGCGGCCAGCTCGTCGGCGGTCTCGTCGGCGCGCAGGGTCTGCGAGATGTAGGCGCCCTGGTCGAGTTCGTTGGTGTAGATGGCCTGCAACTCCTGCACGCCGGACTCGCGCAGCTTCTTCAGCAGCGCTTCGGTCAGCTCGTCGTTGGCCTTGGCGATGATCTCGCCGGTGTCGGGGTCGACCACGTTCTTGGCCACCACGCGGCCCACCAGGAAGTCCTCCGGCACGCTGACGTGCGTGGTGCCCGACTGCTCCATCTCGCGCGTGTGGCGCGCGGTGATGCGCTTGTCCTTGGCCACCACCACCTTGCCCGACTTGTCGGTGATGTCGAAGCGCGCCACCTCGCCCTTCAGGCGGTCGGCCACGAACTCCATCTGCGCGCCACTGTCCATCAAGCGGAAGTTGTCGTTGACGAAGAAGTTCGCCAGGATGGATTCGGGGTTCAGACCGATGGCCTTGAGCAGGATGGTGACCGGCATCTTGCGGCGGCGGTCGACGCGGAAGAACAGGATGTCCTTGGGGTCGAATTCGAAGTCCAGCCACGAGCCACGGTAAGGAATGATGCGCGCCGAGAACAGCAGCTTGCCCGAGCTGTGGGTCTTGCCCTTGTCGTGCTCGAAGAACACGCCGGGCGAGCGGTGCAGCTGCGACACGATCACGCGCTCGGTACCGTTGACAATGAACGAGCCCTTGTCGGTCATCAGGGGCACCTCGCCCATGTAGACCTCTTGCTCCTTCACCTCCTTGACCACCTTGGATTGGGACGTGGACGATTCGCGGTCATAGATGATGAGCTGCACGCGCGCGCGCACGGCGGACGAGAACGTCAGGCCGCGCGTCTGGCACTCGCGCACGTCGAACGCGGGCTTGGCCAGGTTGTATTCGACGAACTTCATCTCGACGAAGCCGTTGTGCGAGACGATGGGGAAGGCCGATTCGAACGCGGCCTGCAGGCCTTCGTGCGTGCGTTTCTTCGGAGGTGTGTCGGCTTGCAGGAATGCCGTGTAGGCGTCTTTCTGCATCTGCAGCAGATAAGGCACCTGGAGTACGCTCTCGCGGGTGCCAAAGCTCTTGCGGATGCGCTTGCGTTCGGTGAAGGTATAGGCCATGAAATCTCCGGGCGGTGGACTTAGGTTCCTGGATATCAGGCGACTTGGGCATCAGGCGACAACGGGGCACGGGCCTGACGGGAATGCTTGGCGGCTGGCCACTACCAGCCCATGGCGGACGGCCGCGCGTTGCACGCGACCCGAACCAAGTGGTCCTCTGCAGTCGGGATCAGAAGACACTTGAAATCGACCTTGAAAAGCCCATTTCAAGTGCGCTCTGAAAGCGCAAAAGGCTGGTCTTGACAACCAGCCCGCGAATCGGGAGCCTGCCGTGCGGCGCGAAGAGAGTTCACCCCGCGCGGGCAGCTCCCGACCGGTTTTACTTGAGCTCTGCCTTGGCGCCCGCTTCCACCAGCTTCTTCTGAGCGGCTTCGGCGTCGGCCTTGGGCATGGCTTCCTTGACGGTCTTGGGTGCGCCGTCCACCAGGTCCTTGGCTTCCTTCAGGCCCAGGCCGGTGATCTCGCGCACAGCCTTGATCACGCCAACCTTCTGCGCGCCGGCTTCCGTCAGCACCAGGTCGAACTCGGTCTTCTCTTCAACCGGAGCCGCGCCACCGCCACCGCCACCGGCTGCCGGGGCAGCCATGGCCGCGGCGCTCACGCCGAACTTCTCTTCGATGGCTTTCACCAGGTCGTTGAGCTCCATGACCGTCATGCTGTCCAGCGCGGTCAGAAATGCGTCTTTATCAAATGCCATGATCAATTCCTAGAAAACAGTATGGGTTACCAATCAGCCGCGCCCTGTTCAGGCGGCGGCCGCTTCGCCTTCGCCCTTCTTGGCCGCCAACGCGCCCAGCACCACGGCGGTGCGGGAAACGGGCGACATGAGCAAGCCGCACAACTGCGCCAGCAGCACTTCCTTGGAGGGAATACTGGCCAGCTGCTTCACGCCGTTCGCATCCAGGGCCTTGCCACCGTAGACGCCACCGCGAATGACCAGCTTGTCGTTGGTCTTCGCGAAATCGGCCACCACCTTGGCGGCGGCCACTGCGTCTTCGGAGAAGCCATAGATCAGCGGGCCGGTCATCTGTTCGGTGGCCACTTCAAACCCGCTGCCGGCCACAGCACGACGGGCCAGCGTGTTTTTCAACACACTCAGGGCCACGCCATTGCTGCGCGCCTCGCTGCGCAGTTTGGTCATGTCAGCCACCGTGACGCCGCGGTATTCCGCCATCACGAGCGTTTGAGCTTTAGCGGCGAGGTCGGTCACTTGTTGGATGACCGCTTCTTTCTCACTGCGATTCAGACTCAAGGTCTACTCCTTCAAAATGCGCCGTTCGATGCAGGCCGGATGGCCGTTGATCTGGCGGCGCGCCTTCTTGCAGCGACCTACTGCTTTCAAGGAAAAATCCTTTGCAGCGGGTACGCCATCTGCGCTGATAGCCCTTGAAATCAGAGCACATTAAGCAGGCTTCGCATCCTGCATCAGCGGTCTTGGATGACCCGGGCGGGTCTTGCGACCCACCCGGCCCACCACCTCGGGCGCCGTCCTCGCGGTCAGCGCCCGAATTCTTTGCATCAAGCGCTGATGGTCTGCGTGTCGACGCGAACGCCCACGCCCATCGTGCTCGACACCGCCACCTTGCGCAGGTACACACCCTTGCTGGTGGCGGGCTTGGCCTTGTTCAGGGCCTCTATCAGCGCCGCCAGGTTGCCCTGCAGCTTCTCGGTGTCGAACGAGCGACGGCCGATGGTGCCGTGGATGATGCCGGCCTTGTCGACGCGGAACTGCACCTGACCGGCCTTGGCGTTCTTCACCGCCTGGGCCACGTCGGGAGTCACCGTGCCGACCTTGGGGTTGGGCATCAGGCCGCGCGGGCCGAGAATCTGGCCCAGCGTACCCACCACGCGCATCGCGTCGGGGGCGGCGATCACCACGTCGAACGGCATGTTGCCGGCCTTCACCTGCTCGGCCAGGTCGTCCATGCCCACCACATCGGCACCGGCGGCCTTGGCTTCCTCGGCCTTGGCGCCTTGGGCGAACACGGCCACGCGCTTGGTCTTGCCGGTGCCGTTGGGCATCACGACGGCGCCACGCACCACCTGATCGGACTTCTTGGCGTCCACGCCCAGTTGCACGGCCACGTCGATGGATTCATCGAACTTGGCGGTGGCGTGTTCCTTCACCAGGTTCAGCGCATCGACCAGCGGGTACAGCTTGGTCGACTCGACCTTGCCTTCGAGGGCTTTTTGCTTCTTGGTCAGCTTGGCCATTTACACGCCCTCCACGGTGACGCCCATCGAACGGGCGGAGCCGGCGATCGTGCGCACGGCGGCGTCCAGATCGGCGGCGGTCATGTCCTTCATCTTGGTCTTGGCGATTTCCTCAAGCTGGGCCCGGGTGATCTTGCCGACCTTGTCGGTGTTCGGCTTGGCCGAGCCCTTGTCGAGCTTGATGGCCTTCTTGATCAGCACGTTCGCCGGCGGCGTCTTGATGATGAAGGTGAAGCTCTTGTCCGCGAAAGCGGTGATCACCACCGGCAGCGGCAGACCGGGCTCGACGCCCTGGGTCTGGGCGTTGAACGCCTTGCAGAACTCCATGATGTTCAGACCGCGCTGGCCCAGGGCAGGGCCGATGGGCGGCGACGGGTTGGCTTTACCAGCCGGCACTTGCAGCTTGATGAAGCCGACGATTTTCTTCGCCATGCTTTACTCCTTGCGGGTACATGCGCCTGAGCTTGACGCCACAGGCTCCCCGGGGGTTGTCGACTCTAAGAACAAAAACCGCCAGCGCAGAGTCGGAAAGCGCCAGCAGCCATCAAATCAATATCAGGCCTTCTCGATCTGGGCGAACTCCAGCTCGACCGGCGTGGCGCGCCCGAAGATCGTGACGGACACACGCACCTTGCTCTTCTCGTAGTTGACCTCTTCGACCGTGCCGTTGAAATCGGTGAACGGGCCTTCCTTGACGCGGATGTATTCACCCACCTCGAACTCGACCTTGTGGCGCGGCTTGTCGGTGCCTTCCTGCATCTGGTTGACGATCTTCATGACTTCGTCTTCCGAGATGGGAGTTGGGCGGTTTCTGGCGCCGCCCACGAAACCCGTCACCTTGTTGGTGTGCTTGACCAGGTGCCAGGTGTCGTCGTCCATCACCATTTCGATCAGCACGTAGCCAGGGAAGAATTTGCGCTCGGCGGTGCGCTTGACGCCGTTCTTGATCTCGACCACCTCCTCCGTCGGCACCATGATGCGTCCGAACTTGGACTGCATGCCCGCGCGGTTGATGCGCTCAATGATGTTGCGCTCGACCGCCTTTTCCATGCCGGAATAGGCATGGACCACGTACCACTTCAGGTCCGGGTTGGCCGAGCCCGCAGCGGCATCGACTTGGTTGACAGCGTCGTTCATCAGCCCCTCCAGCCCAGGATCAGGTCGTACAGCACCCACTCCAGCGTCTTGTCGGCCAGCCACAGGAACAGGGCCATCACGACCGCAAAAGCAAACACGAAAGCCGTGGTCTGCAACGTTTCCTTGCGCGCGGGCCAGACCACCTTCTTCAATTCACGCCAGGCATCACGACCAAAGGCTATGAGACGCTTACCGTATTCGGAAGTAAAGAAGATCACCGTGGCCAGCACGAGGCCGACAATCAGGCCGCCCCATTGAGCCAGTGAGCCCTGGGCGCTCAACAGATAGAACGCCGCCACGCCCCCGACGACCAGCAGACCGGCAGCCGCCAGCCGCGCCTTGTCGGCACCGGAGTTCACGGTTTCAACTTGAGTGCTTGCCATGCTTGGGCAGTTTCCAGAGATGGCGCGCAAAGACAGAACTCAAACACGCGCCGATTCAACACACAAGCCCGCCAAGGGTTTGGCGGGCTTCAAGAGGCCACCGCTGAAGCGGTGGCAGGGGCAGAGGGAATCGAACCCCCAACCTTCGGTTTTGGAGACCGACGCTCTGCCAGTTGAGCTATACCCCTAGACCTCGATTACTCGATGATCTTGGCCACCACGCCAGCGCCGACGGTGCGGCCGCCTTCGCGG
>JAUNUR010000051.1 GCA_030538085.1 Pseudomonadota bacterium
CCGGAGCGGGCACCGCCTTCAACGTCGACATGAACAACAGGCAGTTGCATCCGAGCCAAATCAGTCGCATTAGGGGAATGGCACCAAACGACCGAAACAAGCAGGACCTGTACGCACAAGTTCTGTGCGTTCTGCAAAACTGCGACATTGATGGTTTGGCTGGTGTTGATCGCACCATGAACCCGACATACCAAGCTGGAGTGCAGCTTCTCAAGAACAACCCAGCTTTGTTCCAAAGCCTGGGCACTGATTTGAAAACCAATGGTCTGCTATCTGGAGACTTTGCCTATGCGCCTGGGGGCATGGACTTCAGCAAGGATGCTTTCGGGCTGAAGTTTCAAGACAGCATCTACACCCCCCTTGGCCGACTGACCCAAAAACCGGACAATTGGGGAGATTTCTTGACGGGAGTTGCACAAGGCGCATCCAACACGAATCCGGATTTGAAGATTCCTTATCAACCGCGAAATGAAGATGAAGCACGCGGAGCAGCTTGGGGAGCAGCTACGGCCCTTGTAGGATTGACTGCAGTCGGAGCAAAATCGCTGACAAAGACGCCTGTCAAGGTAGAGAGCGTAACGGTAAATAAAGGAACCGGTTCTGCCGTTGGCAACTTAGAGCCTGGAAATCCTTTAAGTACTAGTATTCCTCGTGCGGGTGATCGAGTTGTTCTCAATCAAGGACAATTGCCAACATGTGGGCCTACCTCCTGTGGCATGGTTTTGAACACGGCAGGAATTGAAGTAGATGTTGGTGTTCTTATTTCAAAATCAGGAGTAACAAGTTCCGGAACGACAATGCCCCGATTAGTGAAGGTTTTGAATGACAATGGATTGCCAACGCAACGTGTTCTAGGAGCTACAGTGGAAGATATAGCAATGGCAACATCCAGGGGTGATCCTGCTATCGTCAGAATGACTTTAGACCGAGGTGGTCATGCAGTTGTTGTTGATGGCGTAACCATTCGAAATGGACAACAAGTGGTGGCCATTCGTGATCCGGCCGGTGGACGGCAATATTTCACGCCAATTGATGAATTCAGAGCCAAATTCTCTGGGGAAGCGGCAATTACAAAGAGGCAAAAATGAACAACAATTATTCTTTTAAATCAACATTGGAGCAAGCAGAGAGCTTGATTGGAAAACATATCTCCATTGATGCTGTATTAGTGATTCATGGAGGGGATGCGTACTTGGTTGAGTCGGTGGAAGACCCTCAAAGCCCAAAAAAAATACCTGTTAACTGTCCTGAACTTGAACTTAAACTTGATTTACAAATAGGTGGCTGGATGGGAGGTTCATATTCTTACATTGATCCCGTAAGAATTTTTGGACGCATTGAAAATGGAACTACCAGAAAGAACAAGCTGATGCTCTCGAATGTAACGGAATTGACCATGATTCGTGATGACGAATCAATAAGAATACTGCTCTAACTATGACGCCCATCAAAAATATTGATGAAATTATTAGCGACTCTTTTGCCGCAACTTGGCAACTCCAACGCGGGCCTGACGCCCGAACAAATCGTTCAAAGGCAGAACGACAACAAGTTGATAGTGGCCAACGTAGCCATCTGCCTTGCCAGCAAAGTGGGCTGCTCAGCGATCGGCTACATGGTCGGCGACGGTATCAACAAGGTCAAAGAAGGAGACGTGTTGGGCGGCGGTCTGCAGATGCTGGGCGGCACGGTGGGTATTGGCGCCAGCCTCTATGGCCCGGTCAAGGCAGCACTGCAAAACAGCACCGCCGTAGCGGCCAAGGGTGGCGGCATCCAGTTTGTGGACAATGCCAGCGGCAAGACCGTTGCCACCATGAGAAATGGTGAATTGCTGAGCTCCAGTGGCGAGGTCATTGCCCGGCAAAGCGCCAGTGATCCGGCGATATGGCTGGGAGTCAAGGCTCCTGCAGCCAATAGCGTCAAGCCTGCTTTGCCGGTAGCGAAGCCGCAAGTGGGGAATAGTGGCAATGTCGTGAATGCCGAGAATGGTTTGACAGCAATAATTGCAGATGGTGCAGGCGCAGCCATTAATGCGCCAAAAACTATTGTTTACGCGCCTACAGGTTCTGTAGTTAGACAAGGCAATGCTCCAGTTTGTGGTCCTGCATGCGCCGCAATGACAATCTCCGATAACACTGGAAAATCCGTCAGCTTGCAAAATGTTATTGGAAGCTTTGAAAATGGCATTAGACCAACAGGCGTCAGCACAACTGAACTATCAACCGTGATAAGCAATGCGGGGATAAAAAACACCGTCAGCACGGTAATGCTCCCGCAAGATTTAAATCACGCACTAACTCAAGGAAAAACCGTCATTCTCAATGTAAACTCCCACTTTTTTATTGTAGACAGGGTGGAGCAGGTTAACGGGGCTTCTTATTATATGACAAGAGATCCGTTGGCTGGCCCGCGCGGAGTTAATTGGATAATGCAATGAAATATGGCGTGAATGCAATAACCATTGGTAATTAATTATGGACGTTAAAGAATTTTTGCTTTCTACAAGCAATATGCCAGGCATCCGTGTTGAGCTTACGGGGTGGCTGGTAGATCAAGCAGAAGGTTTATTTTTGCTTGGCGATCACTACCCAGAAGATTATAGCTATCCATTTAAAATAAAAATCTCCAACTCAAATATAATGTATCAAATAATAAAAACAATACCACAACTAGGTGGCGGAAAATCCTCCTTATTTTATAAAGCAAAAATAGCTGGCTTCACGGCTGAAAATGAAGGAGTTGATGTGGACGAGATTTATATTCAATCTGATAGAAAAGGTGGCGATTTTTGCTCTATTGACATATCTAAAGAAAAAATTTATGAGATGGTCAGCGTACTCGGTGATTACAAATTTAACCGCAACAGAGATCCAATGCGGGATTGGATAAATGATTTCGATTGATGGTGCGGTCTCAACTCCGAAGTGCCCCCATCTGAGGCAAGTTGTTGAGTTCACCATGTCGTAAACATTGGCCGTCAGCGTGACCTTCGCCCACGCACTCGCAATGCACCGCTTGCTGTCCGTGGGCACGCATTGCGGTGGCCATGTTCCACAAGCACCAGTTGCCATGCTCCAGGGTGCTCAGCAAGAGGCGATGCATCAGCGTCAGGGGACGACACAGCACCCATGCCGGAGGGGGGAGTTTGAAAGTTATTTCCCCCATCAAATCCTTATCTTGCCTTCTATAAGCAAGCGCAAGCAGCTCTCATTTCAATACTTCAAGTCCCCGTCAAATAGCTATCGCTTGATTTCAGATGAATTGAGCGTGGGCAGCGCCCGCATGCAAGCCCTGGGCGCCGCAGCCGCCGCCGCCAACATCTACAACAACGCTGGCGCCATCCAGGGCGCCCTGACCAACCCCGCCAGCAGCGCCAACCTCTCCATCAGCCTGGGCACCAGCCAAAGCCAATCCAGCCAATCCCAGCAATCCAGCGGCAGCGACGCCAGCACCATCGCCGCTGGCGGCAACGTGCGCCTCAAAGCCACCGGAGGCGGTCAGGACAGCAACATCACCATCACCGGCAGCGCCATCCAGGCCGGCGGCAACGCCACCCTCGTCGCAGACAACCGCATCCAACTGCAAGCGGCCCAACACGGCAGCGAAGACAGCAGCCGCAACAACTCCAGCAGCGCCAGCATCGGCCTGGGCATGGGCGGCGTCACCTTGAGCGCCAGCAAAGGCCAAGGCCAAGGCGCAAGCCAAAGCCTGACCCACGCCAACAGCCAACTCAGCGCCGGCAACACCCTCACCCTGCAAAGCGGCGGCGACACCCGGCTCGAAGGCGCCGTGCTGGCAGGCCAGACCGTCAAAGCCGACATAGGCGGCGACCTGATCGGCCAAAGCCTGCAGGGCAGCAGCCAATACAAAGCCAACAGCAAGAACGTGGGCGGCAGCCTCACCGTCGGCCCCACCGGCCTCACCGGCGCCAGCCTCAGCGCCGGCAAAACCCACATCGACAGCCAATACCAATCGGTAGGCGAGCAAACGGCCATTCGCGCAGGCGATGGCGGCTTCGACATCCAGGTCAAAGGCAAGACGGCACTGACCGGCGCGCAAATCACCAGCACGCAAAAAGCCGTGGACGAAGGCAACAACCGCTTTGAATCCCAAGGCGGCATCACGCTGCAGGACATGCACAACAGTGCCCGCTACCAAGGCAGCGGCGTGCAAGTGGGCGTGGGTATCAGCAAAGGCCACCAGACCGATGCCAACGGCAGAACCATCGTTGACCAGCAAACCGGCCAGCCGGTGCGGCAAACCAACCTGAACCGCAGCGTGGGCTTTGGCAGCGACAAGGGCCAAGCCCAATCCACCAGCACAGCGGCCATCAGCGGCATTGCCGGAGACAAGGACGCACGCACCGGCGACCGGGAAGCGGGCATCAAGCCCATCTTCGATGCGGACAAAGTCGGCAAGGACATCAATGCGCAGATCGGCATCACGCAGACCGCTGGCGCCGTGATACCCAAGACGATAGGGGACTATGCGGACAAGCAGCGCAAAGTAGCCCAACAAAACGCCATCGAAGCGACGCGCAGCGGCCAAGCCATCGACGGCAAGAGCGCGGCGGAATGGACCGCCGAAGCCAAGCGCTGGGACGAAGGCGGTGGCTACCGCGTGGCCCTGCACACCGCCTATGGCGCACTGTCCGGTGGTGGCGGCGGGGCCATGGGCGCGGCAGCCGGCAGCCTGGCCGCGCCGACCCTCAATGAACTGCAAGACGCCCTGCAAGCCGGACTGCAAAAAGCCGGCATGAGCAGTGAAAGCAGCAAAACCGTTGCCGCATTGAGCACGGGCGCACTGGCCACAGGCCTGCTACCTGCCGTACCTGTGGCTAGCGCGGCAAGGCGGGTGCCTGGGTGTTGCTGCCGGCGGCGCTGGCGGCCTTCGTGCGCTGCACCCCACGGCTTCGGGTCGGGTCTATGCCGCGTATGGCAGGGTGTACGTGGCCACGGCGATCGCGTGGCTGTGGCTGGTGGCAGTAGGGTTGATTTTCAAGCCATTTTGGCCTGCAGTGCTTATATGGCAAGCGTGAGTAGCTATCACATCAATAGTACTCATCATGGCTCGATGTGGCGCGCCATCGCGGGCAAGCCCGCTCCTACAAGGCTGCGGCCGTCACGCCTTAGCCAGCGCTGCCCAATCTGCGGGCCGCAGTTCGCCCAGCACGCTGAAGCCCTTGCCCGCACCCGACTCGGGCCGCACCAGCACGGCGCCGCCTTCGGGCAGGAAGACGCCGGTGGTCTCCTGGATGTTGGAGCTGTGGCCGACCACCACGCGGTTCTTTCCCTTCGCCACGGCACGGCGCAGCAGCGCCAGCGAATGGTCGATGCGCTGCTGCCGCTCGGTGTCCTGCGACAGCAGGCCCAGCAGTTGCCGGTCGTCCTGCACGCGGCCGAAGGCGATCTGCGCAAAGTCGTGGCAGCGCGCAAACGGGCTGGCCAGCACCTCGTCGACACCCAGCCGGTGGCGCTGAAACACCTGCCCCACGGCGCGTGCCTGCGCCTCGCCCTCGGCCGACAGCAGGCGCTGGCGGCTGCGCGGCCAGTCGATGCGGTCGACGCCGCCTTTGTCGGTGGCGCCGTGGCGGAAGTACACCACCAGGCCGCCCGTTTGCAGCGCCTTCAGCAAGGCGGGCACATCGGCCGCAGGCGACTGCGCCCAGGCTGGCGCCACGGCGCTGACCAGGGCGGCGCCTACCAGCGCGCGGCGGTTCAGGTGGGTTCGGGCATCGTGGTTCATTTCAAGCCTTTCTGGGCTGCAGCGCCCGTCCATCAAGCGCAAGCAGCTATCAAAACAATATCAAATCACACGACGGCCACCTGCGCCGGCAACGCATCGGCACGCGCCAGCGACACCGCCTCGGCCGCGCGCCAGGCGTCGTAGCCGCCGCGCAGCGGGCGCGCGTGGGCAAAGCCCATGCGGCGCAGCGCGTGCGCGGCGCGGATGGCGGTGGCGTCTTCGGGGCAGGCGCACAGGGTGACGATGGTGGCATCGCGCGGCCAGCCGCGTGCGTGGCGCGCCAGCCCGCGCAACTGCATCGGCTGGGCGGGCGCGATGGGGCCGTCGGCCGCGATCAGCGCCGGGCTGCGAAAGTCCAGCACGCGCGGCGGCGCATCGCCGGCCAGCGCCTGGCGCAGCGCGCCGATGTCGATGTGCGGCATGGCCGCCATCTGCTTGAAGCGATGGCGGCGCCAGGCCTTGGTGCCCAGCCAGAGGGCCAGCGCGGCGCCGCCGCCCAGCAGCGCCAGCGGCCCGTGCGTGCGCATCCAGGCCAGCGCCTCGCCCACTTCATCGCGCAAGACCCAGCCCGCCAGCAGCCCCGCGCCGGCCCACAGCGCGGCGCCCGAAGCCGCGGCCAGCGTGAAGCGTGCCACCGGCATGCGCGACAGCCCCGCCACCGGCGCCGCCACGGCCGAAAAGCCCGGCACGAACTTGGCCACCAGCAGCCCCGATGCGCCCCAGCGGCCAAAACGCTGCTCGGTCTGCGTGACGCAGCTGCCGGGGTTCAGCGACAGGCGGCACAGCAGCGCCAGCACCCGGTAGCCAAAGCGCCGGCCCAGCAGGTACCAGAAGCGGTCGGCCACCATGGCCGCGCCCACGGCGGCTGCCAGGGCCAGCGCCAGCTGCGGCCAGCCGGCCGCCAGGCTGCCCACCACCAGCAACGTGGGCCACACCGGCACCGGCAGGCCAAGCTGCTGCAGCAGCACGTTGCCGAAGACCAGCCAGGGGCCGTATTGCGTGATGGAAGCGGCGAGTGGCTGGGGCGTCATGTAGTTCTCATACCGTCTTGGGTTCAGCGCGATGACAAATGACCGTGGCTACGCCGCATGACGAATGACAAACGGCTTATTGGTCATCGAAGCGCAGTGGACATTCGTCATGTTGGAAACGAATTCGTATCAAGGCGCCCAGGGCACGGGCGGCGCTTCCAGGCGGGGGCCGTCGAAGCCCTTCACTTCGCCAAAGCGCGCGCTGCCGGCCTGCCAGTCGCGCTGCGCCTGGGTGATGTAGGGCTTGCCGTGGCCGACGAAATTCCACCAGATGGTGATGGTCTCGTTGAACGGCTCGCCGCCGATCAGGATGGCGCGCGTGCCGGGGGCCAGCTCCAGCGCCAGCTCATGGCCGCCAGGCGGCAGGTAGAGCAGTTCGTCGGCCGCCAGCGCCTCGCCCTGCGCGGTGGCGGGGCCGGTGAGTGGCATCAGCCCGTATTCGAACGCCGGATCGAGCGGCAGCGTGAGCCGTGCGCCTTCGGCGGCGAACAGGTCGGCGCCCATCAGCGGCGTGTGCACCAGCGCGGGCGAGCGGCGGCCCTGCCATTCGCCGGCCAGCAGCACGAACTCGGCACCGTCCTGCTGCCAGCGCGGCAGGTCGGGGTAATGGTCGAAGCGCGGCGCCATGTTGGCCACGCGCTCGGGCAGCGCGATCCAAAGCTGCGCCGTGTGCATGCGCGTCTGGCCGGCGGCCGATTCCTCGGTGTGCGAGATGCCGTGGCCGGCGGTCATCAGGTTGACTTGGCCGGGGCGGATGAGTTGCTTGTTGCCCAGGCTGTCGCGGTGCAGCACCTCGCCTTCCAGCATCCAGGTGAAGGTCTGCAAGCCCGTGTGCGGGTGCGGGCCGACGCGCATGCCGGCGCCATCGTCGAACGTGGCCGGCCCGGCGTGGTCGAGAAAGCACCAGGCGCCAATGGTGCGCTTGAGGCGTGAGGGCAGCGTGCGCGCCACAGCCACGCCACCGCCGATCTCGGCGGTGCGGGCGGGAATGCGGGTGAAGTCGGTCATGGTCAAGCTCCGTGTGGTGTGCGGGCGGCGGCTGCATCGTGGCACAGCCGCGCGTTCCTGCCAGCCGTGGTCAGTTCAGCCCCTGGCCAAAGCGGCCGCTGTTGAAATCGTTGATGGCGTCGACGATCTGCTGCTGGCTGTTCATGACGAACGGGCCGTAGCCGACCACCGGCTCGTCGATCGGCTCGCCGGACAGCAGCAGCAGCTTGGCGTCGCTGCCGGCCTGCACGGTGACGCCCTGGCCAGCCGTGGACAGCGTGACCACGGCTGGCCCGGTGACGGACTCGGTGCCGTTGACCGATGCGCTGCCGGAGGCGACCACGACCAGCGTGGACCAGCCCTCGGGCTGCGGCAGTTCGGCCGTCCGGCCGGCGGACAGCACCACATCCAGCATGGTGATCGGGCTGAAGGTGCGGGCCGGGCCCTTGGCCTCATCCCACGCACCGGCAATCACGCGCACGTGGCCGGCGCCGTCGGGCAGGTCGACGACCGGAATCTGCGCCGCCGTGATGGGCTGGTAGCCCGCGGGCGTCATCTTGTCCTTGGCCGGCAGGTTGACCCACAGCTGCGCCATCTCCAGCGTGCCCCCCGATTTGGCAAAACCGGGCGAGTGGAATTCCTCATGGATGATGCCGCCGCCGGCCGTCATCCACTGCACGTCGCCGGGGCCGATGGTGCCGCCGCCGCCCGCGTTATCGCGGTGCGCCAGCTCGCCCGAATAGACGACGGTAACGGTCTCGAAGCCGCGGTGCGGGTGCTGGCCCACGCCGAGTTGTTTCGTCGTCGGGCCGAAGTCGTAGGGCGCGCCGTAGTCCAGCATCAGGAAGGGGCTGCGCGCGGCCACACCGGGGCCGTTGTAGCCGAACAGGTTGTGCACCGGCAGGCCGTCGCCCACCCAGTGGCGGCCAGGGGCGTTGCGGATGTCAAGAACGCGCTTGGCTGTGGTTTGCGTGGCGGTGGTCATGGGGAGTCTCGCTTTCGAATAAGTGGGGCACCGGCGGGTTTGTCAGCGCATGATTGAATGGTATAGGCGGATCAATTGCGCTTAAATAGGCGAATATCCACCACATCGTTTCACTGATGGAACAATGTGGGAGTGGGCTTGCCCGCGATGATGGAGACCATCCTCCAAGAGACGCCCATCGCGGGCAAGCCCGCTCCCACAATCCGAATACGGCTGCCGTAGCCGTGAAATTAGCGCAAGCAGCTATCAATCAGTGAGCACATCCAGCCCATGGACGACCTGAACGACCTGGCCTACTTTGCCCACGTGGCCGAGCATGGCGGCTTTGCCGCCGCCGAGCGCGCCACCGGCATCCCCAAGAGCAAGCTCAGCCGCCGCGTGGCCGTGCTGGAGGATGCCTTGGGCGTGCGCCTGATCCAGCGCACCACGCGCCGCTTTGCCGTGACCGAGATCGGTCAGCGCACGCTGCAGCACGCCCGCGCCATGTTGGCCGAGGCCGCCAGCGTGCACGCGCTGGCCAGCGAACAGACCGCCGCGCCGCGCGGCACGGTGCTTCTCACGTGCCCGCCCGCGCTGTTGCAGCACGGCGTGGGCGACATGCTGGCGCGCTTTCTCAACGCCTGGCCGCTGGTCAATGTGCAGGTGCAGGCCACCAACCGCAACGTCGACGTGTGGCGGGACGGCGTGGATCTGGCGCTGCGCGTGCGTGCACCCAACGCCGCGCTGCCGCGGGACGAGGTGGTCAGACCCCTGGCGCTGAGCCCGCACGTGTTGGTGGCCGCGCCCGCGCTGCTGACCAATGCCGCGCCGCCTGCCACACCGGCCGATCTGGCGGGCCTGCCCACGCTGGGTCTGGGCAATTCACCCGAGGAAACCCTTTGGCGGCTGGCCGGCCCTGGTGGCGCGCAGGCCGAGGTGCCGCTGCAGCCCCGCCTGGTGGCCGATGACATGGGCGCGCTGCTGTGCGCGGCACTGGCCGGCGTGGGTTGTGCCGCGCTGCCACGCCTGCTGGCGCAAGGCCCGTTGGCGCGTGGTGAACTGCAGGAAGTGCTGCCCGGCTGGGCGCCGCCGCCGGGGTTGGTGCAGGCCGCGTTCGCCAGCCGCCTGGGCATGCGGCCAGCGGTGCGGCAGTTGCTGGATGCGCTGGCGGCGGGATTCGGGCAGCTGGTGCGTGAGGGGCGCTGTGTGGCGGTTTGATGGGGCGTTGGTGATCAACGATCTCTTGTATTGACGACGGGGCTGCTCTTCGGCTGAAGGGTGTTGCGACGGCGGGTGCCGAAGTTCATCATGGGCGCTGTGGAGCGGCTTTTTCCAAGGCCACCATCAGGCCATCGCACGCATCTTCCACCAAATCCAGCACGGTTTCGAAGCCCGAGGCGCCGCCGTAGTAAGGATCGGGCACCTCGTCGGCACGGTGGCGAATACAAAAATCGGTCAGACGGCGCAGCTTGTGGCGCTGGGCGGGTGGACACAGGGCACGGGCGCCCTGTTCATTGGCGGCATCCATCACCAGCACCAGATCGAAATCGTCGAAATCCTGGATCGTGAGCTGACGGGCGCGCTGGGTACTCAGGTCATAGCCCCGGCGCGTGGCGTGCTGCTGTGTACGTTCATCGGGCGGGCGGCCGACATGGTAATCGTGCGTGCCGGCCGAATCGACACGGATGTCGCCCGAACGTCCTGCGTCGGCCACGCGTTTTTCGAGCACGCCATGCGCCGTGGGGCTGCGGCAGATGTTGCCCATGCAGACCATGAGCACGCGCATCACCGGCGCATTCTTCAGATGCGGCAGGTCGGGCAGAGAAGACGGTTAATTCATTATTTGATAGCTTGATATTCAATATGCACGGGATTCATGGCGAGTTTTATCCATACTCGCATCGTGCGCGGTGCCGATGGCAGCATCTCATACGCATTGACTTTCAAAATGACAAATGACTTCGCTGCGCTTCAATGACAAATGGTCTCATTCGTCATTTGTCATGCGGTGCCAGCCGCAGTCATTTGTCATTGTTTGGAACGCAAAACGGTATCAACGCTCCGGCAGCCCCATCAGGTCGGTCATGCTCATCGAGTCGCCATCGCCGAAGCGGTCGAGGTAGTCCTCCATCGGCAGTGGCGACTGCCCGGCCTGCGCTTCGGCTTCGGTGGTTTCGGTGGCGCCGGTCTTGCCCAGGGCGCGGTTTTCCAGCCGCTGGCGGAATTCGTCGGCTGGGGGCATGTGGCGCACCGAGCGCTTCAGGCGCAGCATGCGCACGCCGGCCGTGCCCAGCACGCGGTTCTTGAGCGCGGCATCGCGTTGCGCGGCGTCGTCGTCGTCGCTGCGGTAGGCATCGACCTGGAAAGCAAAGCGCGGCTTGCCATCGGACGAGCAGACGACGAAGTCCACCTTGGCCCCCTGCATCCGCTCGATGGCGCGCTGGCGATCCTCGGAGTAGCGCACCGACACCAGGCTGGACAAGGGTTGCGCGTACAGCACGGCATGATCCGGAAATGCCTCCTGCAGGTAGTGCAGCAGCGTGGTCTGCGCCGGGGTGATGGCTACCTCGGCGGCGTAGCGGTCGTTGCGCGCGCTGGGGCTGGCGCCAGGGTCGCGTTTTTTGAAAAACCAGAAGCCCGCGCCGCCCAGCGCGGCCACCAGCAGAACGATCATCCACCATTGCATTTGCTTACTCCTCATGCCCACGGCGCGGCGGGCGGTGCTGATGGGTGCCAGCGCGGCTGGCTCTCACCGCTTCGTCACGCATGCCGTTCGGTGCATCCGCAGTTACTGCACCTCAGCATGCATCCTTTGGTGTTAATTAAAAACCCCTAATCATAACGTGCTGGATAGCACGACCGTGTGCGTGGCTGGTTCAGAGCCCGCTCTCAACGTCGTCGCGGCAAGCGATTGCCCCGGATAGGGTAGGGTGGCATGGCAAGGGCGTGGGCTACGCTTGAGACTTGTTCGTAGTCCACGGGAGTTCCGCCATGACCACCACCGATGCCGACCTGCCACCCATGCGCCTGGCCATCGAAGCCTCGCGCCAGGCGCTGGCCGCTGGCGATCAGCCGTTTGGTGCCACGCTGGTCTCGCCCGCCGGCCAGGTACTGCTGACCGAGCGCAACCGCCAGCACACCGGCGCCGACACCAGCGCCCATGCCGAGACGGTGCTGCTGCGCCGCGCCGCCGAGCAACTGGGCCCCGCCGCGCTGCACGGCGCCACGGTGTACGCCAGCGGCGAGCCCTGCGTGATGTGCACCGGCGCGCTGTTCTGGGCCGGCGTGGGCAGGGTGGTCTATGCCGCCGCGCAGCCCGACATGGCCCAGGTGCTGGGCGGGCCGCTGCTGCCGGCGCGTTGCGCCGACCTGCTGGGTGCCGCCACGCCGCCGGTGCCGGTGACGGGTGGCGTGCTGGCGGACGAAGCCCTGGCCGTGTTGCGGGACGCAGCGGCCACCCGTTGACGGGGCTGTGCGGGTGCTACATTGCGTGACCTCCAGTGGTCACCGCTCCACCGGATAACCGCAATTTCGATCGCTGTTCGCGCCGGATTCACGGCGGCCAGCGGCCTTTTTGACCCATCAACCCATGACTGCCCGCCTGCGGCTCACCGGCATCACCAAGCGCTACCCCGGCGTGATCGCCAACGATGGCGTGTCGCTGACGGTGCAGCCGGGCGAGATCCATGCCGTGCTGGGCGAGAACGGCGCCGGCAAGAGCACGCTGATGAAGATCATCTACGGCGCCACCAAGCCCGACGCGGGCGAGGTGCGCTTCGATGGTCAGCCCGTGCACATCCGTAGCCCGCAGGAGGCGCGCGCGCTGGGCATCGCCATGGTGTTCCAGCACTTCAGCCTGTTCGAGACACTCTCCGTGGCCGAGAACGTGTGGCTGGGGCTGGACAAATCGTTCCGCCTGGCCGAGGTGACGCGCCGCATCCGCGAGACGGCGGCAGCTTACGGGCTGGAGATCGACCCCGAGCGCCCGGTGCACACGCTGGGCGTGGGCGAGATGCAGCGGGTGGAGATCATCCGCGCGTTGCTCACCGCGCCGAAGCTGCTGATCCTGGACGAGCCGACCTCGGTGCTGACGCCGCAGGCCGTGGACAAGCTGTTCGTCACGCTGCGGCAACTGGCGGGGGAGGGCTGCAGCATCCTCTACATCAGCCACAAGCTGCACGAGATACGCGCGCTGTGCAACACCTGTACGGTGATGCGCGGCGGCAAGGTGACGGGCGTGTGCGACCCGCGCGAGGAGAGCAACGCCAGCTTGAGCCGCATGATGATCGGCGCCGAGCCGCCCGGGCTGGCGTACCAGGAGCGCGCGCCGGGCAAGGTCGTGCTGGCGGTGGACAACCTGAGTCTGAAACGCGAATCGCCCTTCGGCGTGGACCTGATCGACGTCTCGCTGCAGGTGCGCGCGGGCGAGGTGGTGGGCATCGCCGGCGTATCGGGCAACGGCCAGCGCGAACTGCTGTTTGCGCTGTCGGGCGAAGACCGGCGCGCCGAGTCAGCTTCTATTTCAATAGCAAACGAGAAGGCGGGCCGACTGTCGCCCCAGCGGCGCCGCGCGCTGGGCCTGCATTTCGTGCCGGAAGAGCGCCTGGGCCGCGGCGCCGTGCCCGAGATGGGGCTGGCGCACAACCTGCTGCTGACGCGGCGCGAGGCCGTGGGCCCGCTGGGCTGGCTGCGCACCGGGGTGCTGCGCGATCAGGCGCTGGGCATCATCGAGCGCTTCAAGGTCAAGACGGCGGGGCCGCACGCGGCGGCACGGTCGCTGTCGGGCGGCAACCTGCAGAAGTTCATCATGGGGCGCGAGATCGACGCCAAGCCGACGCTGCTGATCGTCTCGCAACCCACCTGGGGCGTGGACGTGGGCGCGGCGGCGCAGATCCGTGCCGAGATCCTGGCGCTGCGCGACGCCGGCTGCGCCGTGCTGGTGGTCAGCGAAGAGCTGGACGAGTTGTTCGAGCTGTGCGACCGCCTGCACGTGATCGCCAAGGGGCAGCTCTCGCCCCCGGTGCAGCGCCAGCACGCCACGGTGGAGCAGATCGGTGAATGGATGAGCGGGCTGTGGCACGAGGGCGTGCAGCAGCACCTGGCCGGCATGGAGCGGGGCGAGGAGGTGGCGCATGCGCATTGAATATGCAACCGCCCTGTCTTGCCCCCTCTCCCGCGTGCGGGAGAGGGCTGGGGTGAGGGCACTCCCTCCCCCGTTTGGGGAGGGCCGGGGTGGGGGCCAACCACGCACCCCACAGACACGCCGCCAGCCCCTCACCCCCACCCTCTCCCCAAAGGGGCGAGGGAGCAACTGCCAAGGAGCGCGCCATGCTGCGCCTTGAGCCCCGCCCCGCCCCCTCGCGTGCCTGGACCTGGGCCTCGCCGCTGCTGGCGCTGGCGATCACGGTGGTCATCGGCGTGATCCTGTTCAGCGTGATGGGCAAGGACCCGGTGCGCGGGCTACAAGTCTTTTTCTGGGAGCCGATCAAGTCCGCCTACGCGCTGGGCGAGCTGGGCGTGAAGGCCACGCCGCTGCTGCTGATCGCGCTGGGGCTTGCGGTGTGCTTCCGCTCCAACGTGTGGAACATCGGCGCCGAGGGGCAGTTCGTCATCGGCGCCATCGCCGCCGGCGGCGTGGCGCTGCTGGCGGGCAAGGACACGGGGCGTTGGATCGTCTTCGCCGTGCTGCTGGCCGGCGTGCTGGGCGGCATGCTGTGGGCGGGCATCACGGCCTTTTTGCGCGACAAGTTCAACGCGGGCGAGATTCTGGTCAGCCTGATGCTGGTGTACGTGGCGATCCAGGTGCTGTTCTACCTGGTCTACGGGCCGTGGAAAGACCCGGCGGGCTACAACTTTCCGCAGACGCGCACCTTCGACGCGGTGACGCGCATCCCGCGGCTGATGCAGGGCTCGCGCGTGAACATCGGCGCCCTCATCGCGCTGGCCAGCGCGGCGCTGCTGTGGGTGTACCTGTTCCGCACGCGCAGCGGCTTCGCGCAGCAGGTGGGCGGGCTGGCGCCGGCGGCGGCGCGCTATGCGGGCTTTTCGTCGCGCCGCGCGCTGTGGACGGCGCTGCTGATCTCGGGCGGCACGGCGGGCCTGGCCGGCGCGCTGGAGGTGGCGGGGCCGATCGGCCAACTGACGCCCTACGTGCCGGCGGGCTACGGCTTCGCGGCCATCATCGTTGCCTTCGTCGGGCGGCTGCACCCGCTGGGCATGGTGCTGGCGGCGATCTTGATGAGCATGTTCTACATCGGCGGCGAACTGGCGCAGTCGCGCCTGGGGCTGCCGAAGTCGCTGACGGGCGTGTTTCAGGGGCTGCTGCTGTTCACGCTGCTGGCGTGCGACACCTTGGTCAATTACCGCATCCACTGGGGGAAGCGATGACAAATGACTTCGCCGCTGACGCGGCATCGATGACAGATGACAAATGGCTCCGAGAGAGCGAGGCGCTGCGCCTCGTGTTTGTCATTCGTCATTCGTCATTCGTCATCCAGTAACGATGGACGCCTACGCCCTGCTCTTCGCCTCCACGCTCAACGCCGGCACGGTGCTGGCGCTGGCCGCGCTGGGCTTGCTGATCAACGAGAAGGCCGGCATCGTCAACCTGGGCGCCGAGGGCATGATGCTGTGCGCCGCCATCGCCGGCTTCGCCGCCGTGGTGCACACGGGCAATGACTGGCTGGGCTTTGCCGCCGGCGCGGCGGCGGGCGCGCTGCTGGCGGCCATCTTCGGCTGGCTGGTGATCTGGCTGAACACCAACCAGTACGCCACCGGGCTGGCGCTCAGCCTGTTCGGCGTCGGCTTCTCGGCCTTCGTGGGCATCGGCTACGTGCAGGCCAAGCTGCCGGAGCGGCCGCGCTTCGACTGGCTGGGCCTGGGCGATGTGCCGGTGATCGGCCCGGCGCTGTTCCAGCATCATCCGCTGGTGTACGGCGCCATGCTGATCGCGGCGGGCATGGTGTGGTTCCTGTACCGCACGCGCGGCGGGCTGGTGCTGCGCTCGGTGGGCGAATCGCCGCAGTCGGCGCATGCGCTGGGCTACAACGTGCGTGGCATCCGGCTGCTGGCGGTGGTGGCAGGCGGTGCGCTGTGCGGGCTGGCGGGCGCCTACCTGTCGATCATCTACACGCCGCTGTGGGTGGAGGGCATGGTGGCCGGCAAGGGCTGGATCGCGCTGGCGCTGACCACCTTTGCCACCTGGCGGCCGGCGCGCGTGCTGCTGGGCGCCTACCTGTTCGGCGGCGTGACGATGCTGCAGTTCCACCTGCAGGGCCAGGGGGTGGAGGTGCCGAGCCAGTTTTTGACCATGCTGCCGTATCTCGCCACCATCGTGGTGCTGGCCCTGATTTCGCGCAACCCGACCTGGATCCGGGTCAACATGCCGGCATCGCTGGGCAAGCCGTTCCATCCTGGCGGCTGAGCCATGCCGACCCGGTGAGGCCGCGATAATCACCGCTTCATTCACACCGCCGGGGCAGGAGCCACACCATGACCGATCACCACAAGCGTTCCCTCTTGAAACTCGCCGTCCTGGCCGCCGCCGCCAGCGCCCTGGTGGCTTGTGGCAAGAAGGACGAGCCGGCGCCCGCCGCCGCTGCCCCCGAGCCCGTCCCCGCCGCCGCCTCGGCACCGGCGCAGGCCGAACCGCTGAAGATCGCTTTTGCCTACGTTGGCCCGGTGGGTGATGGCGGCTGGAGCTTCGCGCACGACAACGCCCGCAAGGCGCTGGAGAAGGAATTCGGCAACCGCATCGTCACCAGCTACGTCGAGAGCGTGCCCGAGAGCGCCGACGCCGAGCGCGTGATCCGCGACATGGCGGGCCAGGGCAACAAGCTGATCTTCGGCACCACCTTTGGCTACATGGAGCCGATGCTGAAAGTGGCCGCCGACCACCCCGACGTGAAGTTCGAGCACGCCACCGGCTACAAGACGGCCGAGAACATGCGCACCTACGACAGCCGCACCTACGAGGGCGCCTACATGGCGGGCGTGGTCGCCGGCAAGATGACGCAGAGCAACACGCTGGGCGTGGTGGCGTCGATCCCGATCCCCGAGGTGATTCGCAACATCAACAGCTTCACCCTGGGCGCGCAGAGTACCAACCCCAAGATCACCACCAAGGTGGTGTGGGTGAACGAGTGGTTCAACCCGCCCAAGGAGACCGAGGCCGCCACGGCGTTGATCAACGGTGGCGCCGACGTGCTGTTCCAGAACACCGATTCATCCGCCGTGCTGCAGACCGCCGAGAAAATGGGCAAGCGCGGCTTCGGCTGGGACAGCGACATGACCGCCTACGGCCCCAAGGCGCACCTGGGCTCGGCCATCATCGACTGGGCGCCGTACTACATCAAGACCGTGGGCGAGGTGCTCGACGGCAAGTGGTCCACTGGCCAGACTTGGTGGGGCGTGAAGGAAGGCGCGATCGACCTTGTGTCGCTGGCCGCCGACGTGCCTGAAGACGCCAAGGCCAGGCTGGAGGAAGTGCGCGGCGGCCTGAAGGCTGGCACCTATGCCATCTGGAAAGGCCCGATCAGCGACAACACCGGCAAGGAAGTGCTGGCCGAAGGCACCGTGGCCGACGACAAGTTCCTGGGCGGCATCAACTTCTTCGTCAAGGGCGTGGAAGGCAAGGTGCCGGGCGGCGAGAAGTAATGGGCGCCTGCCGTTCGCATGCCTGGGTTGGGCGTGCGTTGATGCGGCTGAGGCGTTTTCACAACGCCGCGCGCAGCCGCTCGGCGTAGTCGGCCAGCGCGGCGGGGCCGGGTTCCTTGCGCGGCCAGGTGAAGTCGATGCCATCGCCATCGTGGCGCGGCACCACGTGCACGTGGAAGTGCCCCACCGTCTGCCCGGCCACGGCGCCGTTGGCCTGCAGCAGCATCAGGCCGTCGGGGTCGAACGCGGTGCGCGCGGCCAGCGCCACGCGCTGCGCCATGCGCATCACGGCACTGGCTTCGTCGGGTGTCAGGTCGAACAGGGTGGCGGCGTGGCGCTTGCTGGCCACCAGCACGTGACCGGGGTTGACCTGGCCGAGGTCCATGAAGGCCAGGGCGAGATCGTCCTCGGCCACACGGGCCGCGGGAATGTCACCGGCCACCAGGCGGCAAAAAATGCACTGGCCGGGCGGCGAGGTGTCGACGAACATGGGCATGGACGGGCTCCTTGAACCTAGAAACGGCAGTTGACCGCTCGCCATCCTTGGGCAACTGGCATGAGCACTGACTTTCACAGCTTCGATCACATTCACCTGTTGGGTGAGCGCGCTATGCACCCGATCGCACCGCGCTGGCCGCGCCATGCGGCGTTGCTCGTCCTTGCAGGCACAAGCCTGCCGCGTCCTCGCGTCTTGCCTGGCACGCCCATCGCGGCACGCTCGGGCGCATCCAACTGCCGTTTCTAGGTTGAACGCGGATGCTGTGTTGGTGCGCAGGGTCTTTATAGCCCTGCCCCGCGTTGTGTGAAGTCAGCGATACACCCATGTCGCGCTGGGCCGCTGCACGCGGCGCGATGGGCTGCAATACCTTGTCATTGCGGCATAAAGCCTGCCCCGTACCGCGATACGGGGGCCGAATCCACGCAGCGTGTGCGGAGAAACATGGCTCCCGGCCTTCGCCGGGATGACGGTGATGGACGTCTTGAAATGGAAATGGAATTACAGCCCGGCTGCGGCCTTCAGGGCGGCGGCCTTGTCCGTCCTTTCCCAACTGAACTCCGGCTCGTCACGGCCGAAGTGGCCGTAGGCGGCGGTCTTCTGGTAGATGGGGCGCAGCAGATCCAGCATCTGGATGATGCCTTTCGGGCGCAGGTCGAAATGCTCGCGCACCAGGGCGGCGATTTTCTCGTCGCTGATCTTGCCCGTGCCTTCGGTGTAGACGGTGATGTTCATCGGCTCGGCCACGCCGATGGCGTAGGCCAGTTGCACCTGGCACTGCCGCGCCAGGCCGGCGGCGACGACGTTCTTGGCCACGTAGCGCGCGGCGTAGGCGGCGCTGCGGTCCACCTTGGTCGGGTCCTTGCCGCTGAAGGCGCCGCCGCCGTGCGGGCAGGCGCCGCCGTAGGTGTCGACGATGATCTTGCGGCCCGTCAGCCCGCAGTCGCCCTGCGGGCCACCGACGACGAAGCGGCCCGTGGGGTTGATCAGGTATTTGGTGTTCTGCAGCCACTCGGTGGGCAGCACGGGCTTGATGATTTCTTCCACCACCGCTTCGATGAAGCTGGTCTTCATCTTGGTCTGCGTTTCACTCTGGTCGGGGCTGTGCTGGGTGGAGAGCACCACGGTGTCGATACTGTGCGGCTTGCCACCCTCGTAGCGCATCGTCACCTGGCTCTTGGCGTCGGGGCGCAGGAAGGGCAGCTTGCCGCTCTTGCGCAACTGCGCCTGGCGCTCGACCAGGCGGTGCGCGTAGTAGATCGGCGCGGGCATCAGCGTGTCGGTTTCGTCGCAGGCGTAACCGAACATCAGGCCCTGGTCGCCGGCGCCGGTGTTCAGGTGGTCGTCTGACGCATGATCCACGCCCTGGGCGATGTCGTTGCTTTGCTTGTCGTAGCAGACCATGACGGCGCAGCCCTTGTAGTCAATGCCGTACTCGGTGTTGTCGTAGCCGATTTTTTTCAGCGTGTCGCGCGCCACCTGGATGTAGTCCACGGTGGCGTTGGCGCTGATCTCGCCCGCCAGCACCACCAGGCCGGTGTTGGTCAGCGTTTCGGCGGCCACGCGGGCGCGCGGGTCCTGCGCCAGGATGGCGTCGAGGATGGCGTCGGAAATCTGGTCCGCCACCTTGTCGGGGTGGCCTTCAGAGACGGATTCGGATGTGAAGAGAAAGCTGTTCGCCAGTTCCATTGAATAAACTCCTTGGTTTGAACAATCGCGTTGCCAAACTTTTTCGGGAGCACTGGCGAACGCTTTAGCAGCATTTGTTTAACGTCGCCCTGCAAGTAGTTCCATAACTCGGCGACCGCGCGATTTTAATCATTCTTTCATGCTTGCCCTATACCGCTTCGCCTCGCGCTGGCCGCTGGGGCTGCTGCATGCGCTGGGCGCAGCGCTGGGCTGGCTGACCTGGGCGGCATCGCCCACCTACCGCCGCCGCATCGCCGAGCACGCACGCTTGGCGGGCTACCGCTTTGCCGAGGTGCGTGCCTGCGTGGCCCACGCCGGTCGCATGGCGCTGGAGACGCCGCGCCTGTGGTTTGGCCCGCCAGTGCCGGTGCAGTGGCGGGGAGAGGACTTGCTCGACGCCGCTTACGCCGCGCGCCAGGGCGTCGTGTTCATGACGCCGCACATGGGCTGCTTCGAGATCACCGCCCAGGCGGTGGGCGCGCGCTACCACGCCGGGCATGGGCCGATCACGGTGCTGTACCGCCCCGCGCGCCAGCCGGCGCTGCGCGAGGTGATCGAGATGGCGCGGCGGCGCGAGGGGCTGGAGACCGCGCCCACCACGCTGTCGGGCGTGCGCCAGATGATCAAGGCGCTGCGGGCCGGTCAGGCCGTGGGCCTGCTGCCCGACCAGGTGCCACCAGAAGGCCTGGGCCTGTGGGCGCCGTTCTTCGGTCAGCCGGCTTACACCATGACGCTGGCCGCGCGCCTGATCCAGCAGACCGGCGCCACGCCATTGCTGGTCTGGGGCGAGCGCCTGCCGCGCGCCCAGGGGTTTCGCATTCACGTGCAGCCGTTTCCCGAGCCGGTCAGTGCCGATCTGGATGCCGCCGTGACGCAGATCAACCGCGCCATGGAGGGCTTGATTCGTCAATGCCCGGAGCAGTATCTGTGGGGCTATGGCCGTTACAAGAAACCAAGAGCCTTGCACCCATGACCCACCCCGGCATTCTCTTCATGCGCGCGCTGGCGCCCTTGCCGCTGGGCCTGGTGCGTGCGCTGGGCGCCGCGCTGGGGCGGCTGCTGTTCGTGGTGGCGCGGCGGCGCCGGCGCATCGCGCTCACCAACCTGCGCCTGTGCTTTCCGCGCTGGACCGAGGCCGAGCGCGTGGCCGTGGCGCGGCGCAACTTCATTCATTTCGCGCAGGCTTTTCTTGACCGCTCCTGGCTGTGGCACGGCGACCCGGAGGTGGTGCGCCAGCGCCTGCGCATCACCGGCGCGGTGCGGGATCTGACGCGCGAGGGCGCGGTGGTGATGTTCGCGCCGCACTTCTACGGCATGGACGCGGGCGGCAGCGCCGTCATGCAGCAGATCGACCGGCCAGCCTGCACCATCTACTCGACACAGAACAACGTGGCACTGAACGAATGGATGCAGCGCGGACGCCAGCGTTTTGGTGATGCCACGCTGCTGTCGCGCACCGAGGGCGTCAAGCCCATCGTGCGGGCGCTGCGCGAAGGCAAGATGCTGTACCTGCTGCCCGACATGGATCTGGGCCCGCACGAATCGGTGTTCGTGCCGTTCTATGGTGTGCCCACGGCCACCGTGCCCTCGCTGTCGCGTTTCGCCAAGCTGGGCCACGCGCGCGTGGTGCCGGTGGTCACGCGCTTGACCGACTTCGGCTACGAGGTGAAGGTGTACCCCGCCTGGCCTGATTACCCCACGACCGACGCCACCGCCGACGCCGCGCTGATGAACCAGCGCCTGCAGGGCTATATCGACGAGATGCCCGAGCAGTACTACTGGGTGCACAAGCGCTTCAAGACCCGGCCACCGGGCGAGCCGCCGTTGTACTGACAGCTTGGCAAGAGTCGCCCTCATGCCGCTTTGCGTTCAAACGATGACGAATGACCGCGGCTGGCGCCGCATCACGAATGACGAATGCGCCATTTGTCATTGAAGCGCAGCGAAGTCATTTGTCATTTGTCATGTGTTGAAAGCCAATGCGCATCACGCATCCCGCCGGCAGCGCCGCCGCCCATGCCGCCTAGCACGCGGCGCAGCGACTCGGTGGGCTGGCGCGCCATCGGCAAACCGGTGGGCGAGCCCATGGCGCGATGTAGGACACCGTCGCCAATCGTGCGCCCGTACGCCCCCGTGGCCGCGCAGCGGGGTACCGAGGGGAACCCGATCACTTGAATATGCTCCAATCGCGCGTATTTTGAGGACAGCCTCTTCAAAGGACTGCGGCCCGTGGGCCGTTTCGTTGAATCCGTACCTGGGGAAACCATGCAACGCATCATGCTTTTCGTCCTGACCAACGTCGCCGTGATGGCGGTGGTGGGTTTGATCAGCAGCCTGTTCGGCCTCGGCCGCTACGTGGGCCAGAGCACCCTGCAGCTGATGACCTATTCGCTGGTGGTCGGCTTTTCAGGCGCCATCGTGTCGCTGCTCATGAGCAAGTCGATGGCCAAGATGAGCATGCGGGTGAAGATCATCAACCAGCCGCAGAACGCCGACGAGGCCTGGATCGTCGAGACGGTGCGCAAGTTCGCCGAGAAATCCGGCATCGGCATGCCCGAGGTTGGCATTTACGACGGCGCGCCCAACGCCTTCGCCACCGGCGCGTTCAAGAATTCGGCCCTGGTGGCCGTGTCCACCGGTCTGCTGCGCGGCATGACGCGCGAGGAGGTCGAGGCCGTGATCGGCCACGAGGTGGCGCACGTGGCCAATGGCGACATGGTGACGATGACGCTGATCCAGGGCGTGATGAACACCTTCGTGGTGTTCGCCAGCCGCATGATCGGCTCGCTGGTCGATGGCCGGCGCGACGGCAACTCCGGTCCGGGCGTGGGCTACTACGCCACCACCATGGTGCTGGACGTGCTGTTCGGTTTTCTGGCCGGCATCATCGTGGCCTGGTTCTCGCGCCGCCGCGAGTTCCGCGCCGACCGTGGCGCGGCCCAGCTGATGGGCCAGCCCAACTCGATGATGAACGCCTTGGCGCGCCTGGGAGGTATGCAGGCCAACGGCGCCGACATGCCCAAGAACATGGCCGCCATGGGCATCGCCGGCAACATCGGCAAGCTGTTCTCCACCCATCCGCCGATGGAAGAGCGCATCGCGGCGCTGAAGGCCTACCAGGGCTGATGGTTGGTACGCCAACCCTGCCAGCAGGGCCGGTGTACCTGAGGAAAATCAATGGCTTACAAAGCGTTTTCTTGAGAGAGCTTCGTAATTCAGGGCAAGCCTATGTCATGCCTTCACTTCCTCCCGTCATTGCGGCGAAGGCCGCAATTCACACGGTGTCCGCAGGCCAAGGCCGTGTCAAGGTGACGCCCCATGGATTGCGGCCTTCGCCGCAATGACGAGGGAATGTGAGGGGGTCTGATGGCCCGCACTGTCGTGATTTTTGAAAATATCAATAGTGCCCGGCCAAGTGGAATAAGCGCAGGCAAACAGATGAACCGCGGCATCCGCAAGGGCGCCGCGTTTTTTCTTGGGCGGCCGCTACACTGCCGCGATCCATGGACGAGGAGGAACATCACATGCAGTGGCTTTCCATTGCCGGGGGCGAATTGCAGTGGCACCGCGCGGGGCAGGCCCCGCTGGGCATCGAATCGCGCTTCGCGCGCGAACTGATCGAGCGCGACGCCGCCAGCCGCCGAACCACCAGTTGGAAACACGCCGAGCGTGACGAGTCTGGCCGCGGCATGCTCAGCGGGGCACAGCTGTGGGGTCACCGCGGCGCGGCGTCCGGCGCCCTGGCGCCGCCGCGCTTTCTGTACGCCTGCGCCGGCGGCGAGCCGGGCGTGGTGTATTACATCCTCGCCGTGGCCAGCAGCGTGGGGCTGTTTCGCTATCACTTCGATGAGCAGCGCGAGGTGCGCCTGTTCCACCGCAGCGATGCGCCGGTGCTGGGCATGACCTACGACGGCGACGCACGCCGCCTGATCCTGGCCAGCGCCCACCCCGACGGCACCGCCCACCTGGACGTGTACGACGAAGACGGCAACCTTCAGGGCAGCGTGACCGGCGGCGACTGCATCGACGCCGCGCCCTCGCGCATCTGGGGATTGCCCAACGCGCTGGTCTACCAGTCCACGGGCGTGGCGCGGCACCCGCAGCACGGGCACGTGGTGGCGCTGGGGCACTCCGTTATCAACCGGCTGAACTTCGTCACCGGCGACATCGACACCGTGCTGGAAGACCCGGCTTACGACTTCGTGGCGCCGCGCGCGGGGCGCGACGGCTCGCTTTACGCCATTCGCCGCCCCGCCGAAAAACCCGCGCACGAGCAGGCGGGCACGGCGCTGAAGGACACGGTGCTCATGCCCTTTCGGCTGGGCAAGGCGGTGTTTGGCTACCTCAACTTCTTCTCGCAGATCTACGGCAAGGAGCCGCTGCGTTCGGCGGGCGGGCCGCGTGCGCCCGAACTGGACCAGGACCTGGGCCAGCTGTGGCTGCATGGCCGCCTGATCGAGCTGAACAAGATCAAGACCGACGCGCAGCATGCCGGTGCCCTGGTGCCCGGCTTGTGGGAGCTGATTCAGCTGCCGCCGCACCAGCGCACGCCGCGCGTGCTGGCCAGCCACGTGGCCGGGTTCGACCTGCGCGCCGACGATACGCCCGTGTTCACCAACGGCTACGACATCACGGCGCTGGAGGATGGCCGGCGCGTGAAGCTGGCGCGGCGTGAGCTGGTGGAGAGCGTCGTGGTGCTGTGAGCACGCGCCCCATCAGCAGCCGGAACGGCAGCAGCAGCGCCGTGCCCACCAGCAGCTTCACGCCCAGATCGCCCAACGCCCAAGTCACCCACGGGCCGCCCGTGCCGGCGAAGGCGATGCTCCAGAACACGGCGGTATCGAGCAAGGCCGCCAGCAGCGTGGCGGCCAGCGGGGCGCGCCACCAGCGGCCCTGCCGTAGGCGGTGAAAGACACCGATATCGAGCCATTGCGACAGTAGGAATGCCGTGCCCGAGGCCACGGCGATGCGCGCGGGCGCCAGCACCAGCGACGCCGCCACCGCCACCGCGAAGCCCACCCAGGCCACGCGCCGCGCACTGTGCGGGCCGTGGGCGCGGTTGACCAGTTCGCTGACCAGGAAGGCGAAGGGGTAAGTGAGGGCGCCCCAGGTCAGCCAGTCGTTGATCGGGAACTGCACCAGGATGTTGGAGGCCAGCACCACGGCGGCCATGCACAGGCTGCCGATCAGCAGCCGCGCCAGGGTGGGCGGGGCCACGCCGCTCAGGTGGCTCATGCCAGCACCGCCTGCGCCACCGCCTCGCCCACGCGGATGCCGTCGATGCCCGCCGACAAAATGCCGCCCGCGTAGCCCGCGCCTTCACCGGCGGGGTACAGGCCGCGCACGTTCAAGCTTTGCAGATCGTCGCCACGGCGGATGTTGAGCGGGCTGGAAGTGCGCGTCTCCACGCCCGTCATCACCGCGTCGGCCATGTCGTAGCCCTTGATCTTGCGGCCGAAGGCGGGCAGCGCCTCGCGCATCGCCGCCGTGGCCCAGGCGGGCAGGGCGGCGTGCAGGTCGGTCCATTGCACGCCGGGCTTGTACGAGGGCAGCACCTCGCCCGGCCCGCTGCTGGGCCGCCGTGCCAGAAAGTCGCCCACGCGCTGCGCCGGTGCCAGGTAGCTGCCGCCACCCAACTGGTAGGCGCCCACCTCCAACTGCCGCTGCAGCACGATGCCGGCCAGCGGATGCACCTCGCCCTCGGGCAAGTGTTCAACGCCGAACGAATCGCCCAGCGCGTCGACGAAGGTCGCCGCGTCGCGCGGAAAATCGCTTGGCGCGATGCCCACCACCATGCCGGCGTTGGCGTTGCGCTCGTTGCGGCTGTACTGGCTCATGCCGTTGGTGACCACGCCGCCTGGCTCGCTGGTGGCGGCCACCACGGTGCCGCCGGGGCACATGCAGAAGCTGTACACGGTGCGGCCAGCGCCCTCGCCATGCTGGGCGTGGTGCACCAGCCTGTATTCCGCCGCGCCCAGCAGCGGATGGCCGGCGTGCTGGCCCCAGCGGGCGCGGTCGATCACGCCCTGCGGGTGCTCGATGCGCACGCCAATCGAAAACGGCTTGGCCACCATGTCCACGCCATGGCGGTGCAGCATGCCGAAGCTGTCGCGCGCGCTGTGGCCCAGCGCCAGCACCACGTGGCGGGCGGGCAGCTGGTAACGCTCGCCGCTTTCCAGGTTTTCGACTGCCAGACCGCGCAATGACTGTGCCGGGTGCTCACCTTCCAGCAGCACATCGACCACGCGGTGCTGAAAGCGGATCTCGCCGCCCAGCGTCATGATCTGCTCGCGCAGGTTCTCGACCACCTTCACCAGCTTGAAGGTGCCCACGTGCGGGTGGGCAACGTAGAGGATTTCGGCGGGCGCGCCGGCATCGACGAACTCCTGCATCACCTTACGCCCCAGGTGCCGCGGATCGCGCACCTGGCTGTAGAGCTTGCCGTCGCTGAACAGCCCGGCGCCACCTTCGCCGAACTGCACGTTGCTCTCGGGGTTCAGCGCGCGCTTGCGCCACAGGCCCCAGGTGTCCTGCGTGCGCTCGCGCACCGGCTTGCCGCGCTC
>JAUNUR010000052.1 GCA_030538085.1 Pseudomonadota bacterium
TGCGGCGAAGGCCGCAATCCACACGGTGTCCGCAGGTGAACGCCGTGTCAAGGTGACGCTCCATGGATTGCGGCCTTCGCCGCAATGACGAGGGGATGAGAGGGGGTGATGGCCCGTGCTGTCGTGATTTTTGAAAACGTCAATAAAAACGGCCAAGTACGCAAACACTTCCGCCTTTCACGCAAACAAAAGAGCACCTCCTGCAAAACATAATGAGAATCATTCTTGTTTGTAAGGGGTGCCGTTGTGAATCGAGGGGTGTGTTTTAGGACGAGGTCGCTGGCGGTGGCGTGTTGCGGTGCTTTCGCGGTGCCCGCCGTGGGCGCGCAGTCCGCCGAGGTGGTGCGGGCGCAGGAGGAGGCCAATGTCCCCGGCGATGGCGTGGCGACGCTGCCGTCCGTGGTGGTGACCGCCAGCCAGCGCGAGCAGTTGATCCGCGAGGCGCCCGCCAGCATCACGGTGATCACCCGCAAGGAACTGGAAGCCAAGCCACATGCCTCGCTGACCGATGTCCTGCGCTCCGTGGAGGGCGTGAACGTGGTTGGGTCGTCGCCCAACGACCAGGATGTTTCGATCCGTGGCATGCCGGGCGAGTACACGCTGATCCTGGTGGATGGCAAGCGTCAGAACACGCGCGAAACCATGAACCGCGGCACGGGGGGCGTGCAGTCCAATCTGTTGCCGCCCTTGAGCGCGATCGAGCGGGTCGAGGTGGTGCGTGGTCCCATGTCGTCGCTCTACGGCGCCGATGCCATGGGCGGTGTCGTCAACATCATCACGCGCAAGGTGCCCAAGCAGTGGCATGGCTCGGTCGGTGTGGGTGGCGTGTTCCAGCAGGCCAAGGACCAGGGGCATGCCGGCGACATGGACTTCTGGCTGGGCGGCCCCATCAAGAGCGACGTGCTGGGCGTGCAACTGTCGGGGAAGGCGCGGCGTCGCGCCGAGGATGACATCTATCACGCCGCCAGCGCCACGCCCGGCGCCAACGGCCAGCGCACGGGCCGCGTGGACGCCAGGCTGACGATCAAGCACGCGGCCAATCAGGAGGTGGTGCTTCATGCGGGAAGCGAGCGCCTGGACTATCTGGCCACGCCGGGCAGGAGCGCGGCCCCGCTGACGGCCAGAACCGCCGGCAGACAGTGGGTCAAGACCGGGCATGAGCGCGATTACTGGGGCGTGACGCACGAGGGGCGCTGGGGCTTTGGCAACACCACGCTGTCGCTGCATGGCGAGCGTGGCACGCTCAAGGGGTGGACCTCGCGGGGCCGGTCGCCCGTCGAGCCCCGGATCAGCAACACGGTTTTCGAGGGCAAGGCAAGCCTGCCGTGGGCGTCTGGCAAGAGCTTGCTGACCGTTGGGGCTCAATATGCATGGTCGAACCTCCAGGGCGCGGGCCGGCAGGATGCCGTGCCCAGCGGCTACGCCGCCAACTCCAACAGTATTCGCCGCAGCAGTTGGGCCTTGTTCGGCGAGAACGATTACTACGTCACGAGCCGATTCACGCTGACCACCGGCTTGCGCCTGGATCGCGACGAATACTATGGCAGCCATGTCAGTCCGCGCATCTACGGCGTGTACGCCGTGACGCCCGAGTGGACGTTGCGGGGGGGCATTTCCAGTGGCTTCAAGGCGCCCACCCTGCGCCAAAGCACGGCCAACTATTGCATGACCACCGGCGGCGCCGCCAATGCCACACCCGGTACCTTGTGCGGCAACCCGCGGCTCAAGCCCGAAACCAGCGTGACGCAGGAGCTGGGCGTGCGGTACGACAAGGGTGGTGACCATGTCAGCCTGACACTGTTCAACACCTTGTTCAAGAACAAGGTGTCGAGCTACGACACTGGCCGCCCCGACGCACGGTCGCCTGATCGGAATGTCTATGTCTATGACAACATTTCACGCGTCAAGCTGTATGGCGTGGAGTTGTCCGGCGGCAAGCAGGTCACGCGCGACATCAGACTGTCCGGTGGCTATACCTTCACCCAGTCCCGGCGCCAGGGTGGTGGCGAGTTGGCCTTCGATGGCAGCTCGCTTGATGGCCGCCCGCTCGACAAGACGCCCAGGCACAAGCTCACCGCGCAGTTGGAATGGGCGCCGTCGGCGCGGCTCAATCTGTATGCCGCCGCCAGTTACAGCAGCAAGCAATATTGGGCGGCTTTCCGCAACGGTGCCGTGGGCGTGCGTGAACGTCCCGGCAGCGCCACGCTGGATCTGGGCGGCCAATGGAGCATGCGCAAGAACGTGGACTTGAGCTTCGCCGTGCTCAACGTGACCGACAAGAAAGTAGCCGTGGACGAGCGCAGCCGCTTTGGTGGACTCAGTGACAACTGGCAGGTGGACGAAGGCCGGCGCCTGGCGTTCCACCTGAACGTCAAATTCTGACGGCGGGCGCGGTCATGAGTGGTTCAGCGTGCCCGTCGATGGGCTTCGGTTGTCAAGAGCTTGTGTTGTTCGGTCCGGCGCGGCGGGCGGGGGTGCGGCTGTGGTTGCTGAATTTTTCCGCGCTGCCGGAAAGCATGCGGCATTACGCGTCCGTGCTGACGGCGGATGAGAAAGAGCGATGGCGGCGCTTTCGCTGTCCGAGGGCCGCGTTTGGATACGCCGCCTGTCGCTGGCATCTGCGGTGTCTGCTGCTGAGCTTGTTTGGCAAGCAGGCGGTGGCGTGGCGCATCGGGGTGCGTTCTTGCGGCAAACCCTTCGTGCAGGCGCCGCCGGGGCGGTTCACGCCATTTTTCAACCTGTCGCATTCCGGCTCGTACGGCTGCATCGCCGTAGCGGCGGGGCAACCGGTCGGAGTGGATATCGAGCCGCATGAGCCCCACGCCTGGCTCGGAGCGGTGCAGCGGCGCTGGCACGCCACGGAGCGGCGGCATGCCCGGCGGGGTACCGCCGCGTTCTACGACATCTGGACTCGCAAGGAGGCGGTTCTCAAGGCGCGGGGTTGTGGCTTTGGCGACGCCACCGTGCCGGAGCCGCTCGTGCTTGCCGCGCCAATAGAAGCGCAAGGGGCGCCAGACCTTGGCCGGCCGCTGCGGGTTGGCGACGTGCGGCTGGTGTCCGTGCCGGCCGGAGCGGATGTGTCGTTGGCCCTGGCCTGGTGGCCCGGCGGCCGGACGGCGGAGCAGCAACATCAACTGGAGGTATGAGCATGAACGCGCACTTTCGTGGCCATGGGCCGCAAACAGCGGAGGAGCTGATCGCGCTGCATGATGCACGGACGTCCTTCTTTCTGGCAACCGCGCGGCATGCCGTGCTGGCGCAGGGCTTGTTTGCACGGGTGCCGCCATGTAGAGAGGGCTTGGACGCGGGGGTGCGCCGTGCCTTGCTGCAGGCGCATGATGCGGGGCACCAGGCGCCCGTGGTCGTTGGCGCCGTGCCTTTCGACGTGCGTCAACCCGCTGCCTTGAGCGTGGCGCACGCGGTGTTGCGAACCAGCCCCAGCGCGCCGACGGCTCATCAAACGACGCCTCCCAACGATACGTGTGGTGCCATCGTGGCGCCCGGGCCGAGAGGCGAGGCGCCGCCGCTGATCGCCAGTCCCGTGCCGGAGGCGGCTTTTTATGTCCGGGGCGTTGCGCGGGCAGTGGAGCGCATTCGCGCCGATGCGCTCGACAAGGTGGTGCTGGCGCGGGCACTGGACGTCAAGGCCGGCCAGCCATTCGACGTGCGGGCGCTGCTGGCGCGTCTGCGCGCGGACAACCCGCGCGGCTACACCTTCGCGGTGCGGGTGGGCCAGGAGCGCCAGTTGATCGGGGCCAGCCCGGAATTGCTGGTCAGCCGCTGCAACGGCGTGGTGCGGGCCAACCCGCTGGCGGGCTCCGCCGCGCGTTCGACCGATCCGGTGGAAGACCTTCGCCGGGCGCGGGCTCTGCTGCAATCGGCCAAGGACCTGGAAGAACACCGCCTGGTGGTGGATGCCGTGGCGCAAGGCCTGTCGCCGCTGTGCCGAGGCCTGGATGTGCCCGGCACGCCCTCCCTGCTGGCCACGCCGACGATGTGGCATTTGTCCACCGAAGTCACGGGCATCAGCGATGCCGATGCGTTGACGCTGGCGCTGGCACTGCATCCCACACCCGCGGTTTGTGGCTATCCGCGCGATGCGGCGCGAGAGCTGATCGCGCAGACCGAGCCTTTTGATCGCGGTTTCTACGCCGGCATGTTGGGCTGGAGCGATCTGCACGGTGATGGGGAATGGATCGTGACCATTCGCTGCGCGGACATTAGTGGCGCGCATGCTCGCATCTACGCCGGCGCGGGAGTGGTGGCCGAGTCGTCGCCTCAAAGTGAACTGGCGGAAACGGCGGCCAAGTTCCGCACCATGCTGAATGCGCTGGGCCTGGCCGATGAAGATCGCCACGCGCCGAGGATGGCCGCATGAGCGCGATGCCGCATGCCGTGCCAGGCGCTGATGGTGCCGATGTGAATGGCTGGGATGCCGAGGCCGCGGGCATCGGCTGCCAGCCCGGCTGCACGCCCTGGCCTCCGGCGCTTGCCGAGCGTTACCGGGCGCTAGGGTATTGGCGGGGCGAGTCGCTGGCCGACTTGCTCGTGATGGCGGCGCGGCGCCATGGGGAGCGCATCGCCCTGGTGGCCGGCGAGGTTCGATGGAGTTACAACCAGTTGCTGGCCGAATCCCTGCGCCTGGCGCGTGGCTTCGCGGCGTTGGGCATTCGCCCGCAAGACCGCGTGGTGGTGCAGCTTGGCAATCAGCCGGAATTCTTTTCCGTCATCTTCGCGCTGTTTCGCCTGGGGGCATTGCCAGTATTCGCGCTGCCCGCGCACCGCCGGTTGGAGATCACGCACTTCTGCCGGCATGCGCAGGCCGTGGCTTACATCACCGCGCCACGGTTGGGTGGTTTCGACAGCCACGCCCTGGCCCACCAGGCGCGGGCCGCCTGCCCGGGCTTGCGGCACGTGCTGATGGCGGGCGACTCCGACTGCTTTCCCACGCTGCGGGGCTTGCCCAGTGCTGCCGTGGCGCCGCTGCCGCCCGCGCCAGCGGCCAGCGCGGTGGCGTTCTTGCAGTTGTCGGGCGGTAGCACCGGCACGCCCAAGTTGATTCCGCGCACGCACGATGAATATTTCTACACCCTGCGCGAAAGCGCCCGCATCTGCGCGCTGACCGATCAAAGCACTTACCTTTGCGTGCTGCCAGCGGCGCACAACTTCGCGCTGAGTTCGCCGGGCACGCTGGGCGTGCTGTGGGCGGGTGGTGTGGTTGTGCTGGCCGACGATGGCAGCCCGGGCACGGCGTTCGAGCTGATCCGCCGCGAATGCGTCACCATCACCGCGCTGGTGCCGTCGCTGGTGCCGGTGTGGCTGGCCGCCGCCGCGCGCGCTGGCGATCAACTCGCCAGCTTGCAAGTGCTGCAAGTGGGCGGTGCTCGGTTCGACCCGCAACTCGCGCGGCGCGTGGTGCAGGAGTTTCCGGCCGTGCTGCAACAGGTGTTCGGCATGGCGGAGGGGCTGGTGAACTACACCCGGCTGGATGATTCGCCACGGCGTATCGCCAGTACACAGGGCCACCCGATATCGCCGGACGACGAAATCCGCATCGTGGATGACGACGACCAGCCCGTCGCGGACGGTGAGATCGGCCATCTGCTCACGCGCGGCCCTTACACGATCCGAGGCTACTACCACGCCGAGGCGCACAACGCCCGCGCCTTCACGCCCGACGGCTATTACCGCACCGGCGACATGGTGCGCCGCACCACCGATGGCGACCTGGTGGTCGAAGGCCGCGCCAAGGACCAGATCAACCGAGGCGGCGAAAAAGTGGCCGCCGAGGAAGTCGAGCTCTTGCTCATGACCCATCCCGGCGTGCATGACGCCGCCCTGGTGGCCATGCCTGATGCGCATCTTGGCGAGAAAAGCTGTGCCTTCGTCATTCGCCGCGACCCGGCGCTGCGCGCGGTGGATCTTGTGCGCTTCGCCCGTGGCGCCGGCGTGGCCGACTTCAAGGTGCCCGACCACATCGAGTTCGTGGATGTCTTTCCACAAACGCCCGTCGGAAAGATCGACAAGCGGGCGCTACGCGTGCGCATCGCCGAACAACTGCAAACCACCAATTCCGCCCTGCAAGGGTGAGCCTGTTTTTTTTGGAGATTCCGGCCATGGCCATTCCCCGCATCGCCACTTACCCCATGCCCGCCACCGTGCCCGAAAGCCGCGTGCAGTGGCCTTTCGAGCCAAGCCGCGCGGCCTTGCTGGTACATGACATGCAGGACTATTTTCTTGATTTCTACGACAGCGTGGCAGCCCCGGTGCCGCAACTGCTGTCGCACTTGCGCCAACTCATCGACATGGCGCGCGCTCGTGGCATGCCTGTGTTCTACACGGCCCAGCCGACGCGGCAGGAGCCATGCGCGCGTGGCTTGCTCACCGACATGTGGGGCCCGGGCCTGACAGCCCGGCCCGAGCGAAGCGGCATTTGCGCCGAGCTGGCCCCGTTGCCCCAGGACGTGGTGCTCGACAAATGGCGCTACAGCGCCTTCCAGCGCTCCAGCCTGCGGGAACGTCTGCAAGCGCTTGAGCGCGACCAACTGGTCATTGGCGGCGTGTATGCGCACATTGGCTGCCTGATGACCGCCTGCGATGCGTTCATGCACGACATCAAGCCCTTTGTCGTGGCCGATGCGCTGGCTGATTTCTCGACCCGCGAGCACGCCATGGCGCTGGAATACGTGGCGAGCCGCTGTGGCCGCGTGGTGAGCACGGCCGAGCTGCTGCAAGCCGCCGCGGCTGGGGGTTGCGCTTCGGTTGTTCCCGCGTCCCTGGCGGATCTTAAGGCGCTGGTGGCCCGGGAGCTGCGGATTGATCTCCGTGAACTGAACGACGACGACAACCTGGTGAACTGGGGGCTGGATTCGATTCGCATCATGGCCTGGGTGGAGCGTTGGCGCGTCCAGAGACCCGCCATCGAGTTCGTTCACCTGGCCGCGGAACCGACGCTAACTGCCTGGTGGCGCTTGCTGCGGGACGCATCCGCGCCGGCCACGGCCTGACGGCGCCTTGTTTTTCCGCCACGTGGCCGCTGTGTATCGGCGCTTGCGCCGGCGCGATGGCCTGGCCTTTTTTCCTGGATACCCGATGCCCCTGATCAGCACCTCCGAAATCACCCTGCCCGAGGCCGAGAAGATTCTTTTCAAGCTTTGCAAGCACTACGCCATCAAGGTGCCCGTGGTTTTCGACAGCATTCATGCCGATATCGCGTTTCCGATCGGCCGTTGCCGGATCTCGCGAGAGGGCGACTTGTTGCGCATGCGCTGCGAAGCCGACAGCGCCGCCAAGCTGGAGCGCGTTCAGCTTGTCATGGACGAGCACCTGGAGCTGATGGCTCGCAGGAAGGCGCTGCCCATCGCCTGGCATCGACAGGCCTGATCCGCGTGCGCCGCGCTTTTTTCCATGAGGAATGACATCATGCAATTCACTGGCGAACGTTTGCGCACTACCTCCGCCCAGTACGGCATCTGGGTGGCGCAACTGGCGGATGAAGCCGGCTCGGACTACTGGACCGCCGAAATCATCGGCTTGCGGGGCGAACCCGAACTGGCCGCGTTGCAAGCCAGCGTGGCCGAGGTGCTCGACCAGTGCCACGCCCTGCACATGCTGTTCGAATGGGACGAGGACACGCTCTGGCAACGCCCGCAACCCGCGTCCACGCAGGTGCTGGTGCGGGATTTCTCTGCCGAACCCGATCCTCGCGTGGCGGCCATGGCCTGGATGCGAACCGCGCTGGCACGGCCGTGCAACGTGACGCGGGACGCGCTCTACCACACGGCCGTGCTGCGCCTTTCGCACACCGAGCATTGGTGGTACCTGCAAACGCACCACATCGTGCTCGACGGCTTCGGCTACAGCCTGATTCAGCAGGCCGTGGCACAGCGCTACAACGCTCGGGTGCGGGGGCAGCCGCTGCCCGATCTGCCGCCATGGACGATTCATGGCGTGGTGCGGGCAGAAGTCGATTACCGGCGGGATGGCCGTTTCGAGCGCGACCGCGCATTCTGGCTCGAACAATTGCGCGACGTACCCGCTCCGCTGCGTTTGGCGGTGCCAGGCGAGATTTCGCCTGAGCCGTGGCGTCAGCATCTGGAATTGACGGTGGACGAGGTCGCTGCCCTGCAGCGGGCCGCGCATGCGGCGCAATGCGACTGGGCTGCCTGGATGCTGGCAGTCATGGGGCTGTGGCTGGGGCAGCGCGGTGGCCAGCGGCATTTCACCATCGGCCTGCCGGTGATGAACCGGCTGGGCACGCCGGCGATGGGCGTGCCCAGCATGACGATGAACATCGTGCCATTGGCGATGCACTTGAACCCGCAAGACAGCTTGCAGGGTCTTGTGAGGGCCACGGCGCGGCAGTTGCGGGCCATGCGACCGCATCTGTATTACCGCTATGGCTGGATTCGTGGCGATCTGGGGCTGATTGAAAACGGCAAGTTCCTCTTCAACCAGGCCGTCAACCTGATGCCTTTCGATCGGCGGGTGAGCTTTGCCGGTTTACACAGCCACATGCGGCCCGTCAGCGGCGGGCCGGTCAAGGATTTCAACCTGTTGCTGGTGGTGCTGGACGGTCGTTGGCGATTGACGCTGGAAGCCAATGCCAACGCCTATCGGCCCGACGACGTAGCCGCCATGGCGTGTGATTTGCGCCAATGGCTGGTGCAAATGGCGCGGCAGCCGTCGGAGACGCGGCTGGCCGATCTGCCGGGTGCGTGGCCGCCGCTGTCGGTGCTGAGTGGTCCTCCGCTGGACGGCGTGCCTGATCCGGTGCTGATGCTGATCCAGCGCCACGCGACGCGGCAGCCTCGTCGCGAGGCCATACGCCAGGCCGATCGCGTGATGGATTACCTCACCCTCATGCGGCGAACCGAAACTTGTGCCGCGCATCTGGCCGCGCGGGGCGTGCGCGCGGGCGATGTGGTCGCGGTGCTGCTGCCGCGTTCATGCGAGGCCGTGGTGGCCATGCTGGCGGTGCTGTGGCTTGGCGCCGTTTATGCCCCGCTTGATCCGCAAGGTCCACCCGAGCGCATGGCGCTGATGTTTTCCGATGCCACCCCGGCGCACGTCATCACCCATGCTGCTTTCGTCGACATGGTGCATGAGTGGGCGCGGGATGGCGCGCTGACCTGTCTGGACGCATGCGGCGTCTGGCAAGACGGTGCGATGCTCGATAAGCCGCCCCTGTATGCGGCTGCGCCGCGGCAGCCCGCCTACCTGCTGTACACCTCGGGCTCCACTGGCAAACCCAATGGCGTGCTGGTGGGTCATGGGGCGCTTGCGCACTATGTGGCCAGCACGCAGCGGATCTACCAAATCACCCCGGCCGACCGCTTGCTTCAGTTCGCGCCGCTGCATTTCGATGCCAGTCTGGAAGAAATTTTCATGACGCTGTGTCATGGCGCCACGTTGGTGTTGCGCGACGATGCCATGCTCGACTCGGCACGGCGGTTCGCCGCCGCCGTGCAGCAGCAGGGCGTGACCGTGCTGGATTTGCCCACCGCTTACTGGCACACCCTGGCCCATGCGCTGGACACGGATGGCGCGGCGTTGCTGCGCCGGGTGCGCTTGACCATCATTGGCGGCGAGGCGGCGCAGGCCGAGCGCGCCGCCCGCTGGCGCGAGCTGTTTCCTGGACAGACGCTGCTCAATACCTACGGGCCGACCGAGGCCAGCATCATCGCCACCACCGCGGTACTCGGCGGCCCGCGGGCTGCATGGCAGCCGGGTCAGGCGGTGCCCATTGGCCTGCCGCGCCCGGGAGTCGATGTTCGTGTGATCGACGAACGCGGCTACCCCGTGGTAGAGGGCCGAGTTGGAGAGCTGGCATTGTGCGGTGAGGCGCTGGCCCTGGAATACCTGCGTCAGCCCGAACTGACCGAGCGGCGCTTCATGGCTTTGCCGGACACTGGTGCGCGTGCTTACCGCACGGGTGACCTGGTGTGCTGGCGGCATGGACAACTGCGCTTTGTGGGCCGCGGTGACAGTGAAGTCAAGATCAGCGGCCTGCGCATCGACCCGGCGGAGGTGGAAAACGCCTTGCTGGGTATCGAACAGGTGCGCGAAGCAGCCGTGGTGCCGCTGCACGGCGGCGCGCATGGTCCCATGCTGGCGGCTTTTGTGGTGCTGGACGGACAGGGCCGCCCAGCGCTGGACGAAGCGGGCCTGCGGGAAGCAGTCGCGGCGCGACTGCCCGCGCCGGCCGTGCCTGCCGTGTGGCGGCTGCTCGATCGCCTGCCACGCAATGCCAATGGCAAGATCGACCGCCAGGCGCTGCCCGCCTTGTTGCCAACGCACACGCATCCACGGCCCGGGATCTCGGCCGACGCGCTGGAACATGCCGTGATCATGGCGTGGCGAGAGGTGTTGGGTGAAGGGTGCGTGCTGAATGGCGACGCTCACTTTTTCGACCTGGGTGGCAAGTCGTTGCAGGCCATTCAGGTTGCCGGCAGCCTGTCACGCGGGCTGGGACGCGACGTGGCGGTGTCGCTGCTGTTTCGTCATCCCACCTTGCGTGCCTTGGTGCAAGCCCTGCGGGCGCCGCAGGCTTACCTGCCGCCACGCACCCAGGATCCTTTCGCGCCGCTGCTCCTGTTGCAGTCGGCCATGCCGTCGCGGGAAGGCGCGGAGGTCGCCGACGTCCCGGCGCTGTTTTGTTTGCACCCGGCCGATGGCCTGGCCTGGGCCTACCTCCGGCTGGCACACCATTTGCCGGACGTGACGATTCACGGCATGCAGTTGGACGTGGCCCAGTCGCGGCAGGCCACGCATTTCGATGCGCTCGCCGCTGGTTACGCGCGGCGCATCCGCGCCTTGCAGCCGCACGGCCCGTATCGCCTGCTGGGGTGGTCGTTGGGCGGTGCCTTGGCTTACGCGGTGGCCGTACAGTTGCGGCAGGCGGGCGAATCGGTGGCGCTGCTGGCCTTGCTTGATTGCTACCCCGCGCCCGCATGGGCCGCGCGGGCGGCGCCGACGCTGACCGATGTGCTGCAAATCCTGCTTGAGGCCAATGGCGATTTCGATACCGCTGGTCTGAGCGATCAAGCGATGTGCCAGCGGCTGTTGCGCCCTGGCAGCCCGTTCGCGGTGCTGGGCGCGTCGGGCCTGGAGCGGCATGCGCATGAAGCCTGGCGGCAGATGCGGATGTTTCGGGCCAGCCAGCCGCAGCCTTATGACGGTGAGGTACTGATGTTTCAGGCCGCACGCAATCCCGCTCACATTCCAAGGCCCGACAGCTGGCACCGCTGGATCGCACCGCAACGCTTGCACTGCGAGGTGCTGGAGTGCGCGCATGCGGCCCTTTCCGACCCCGCGCCGATGGCGGCCATGGCCGGCGTGCTGAAGCATTGGCTGCGAGCCAGCGTCGAGTACGGGGCGCCAGCCATTCCAGCCCATTCCTGAGTTTTTCGAGGTCACTGAATCATGCCGGTTTCACAACCATCTTTTCCATCGTCGCTGCCGTTTCCCGGCAAGGTGGCCGTCGTCACGGGCGCCGCTCAGGGCATCGGCGCGGCGGTCACGCACGCGCTGGCCGCGCAGGGGATCATGGTCGCGGCGCTCGACATACGGGCCGAGGCCGTGACAGGGGCAGGCGATGGCGCCCAGGTGCGCGCCCGGGCGCTGGACGTGACCGATGCCGCCGCGGTGCGTGACGTGGTGGAGTCGGTCGAGCGGGAGTTGGGACCCATTGGCATGCTGGTCAACGCGGCAGGCGTCTTGCGCATGGGATCGGTGCTTGAACAAGAAGCCAACGATTGGGCGCGCTGCTTCGCCGTCAATACGCACGGCGTCCATCACCTGTCACGCGAAGTGGCGCGGCATATGCGCCCGCGTGGGCAGGGCAGCATCGTCACGGTGGGCTCGAACGCGGCGCTGGTGCCGCGCATGCGGATGGCGGCCTATGCGGCATCCAAGGCAGCCACGCACCAGTTCGTCAAGTGCCTTGGGCTGGAGCTGGCGGGCAGCGGCATTCGCTGCAACATCGTGGCGCCCGGCTCCACCGACACACCCATGCTGCGCGGCATGTGGTGCGACAGAGGTGCCGAACAAGACGTTGTGGACGGCTCGTTGACCAGCTACCGCTGCGGTATCCCGCTCGGCCGCATCGCCACGGCACAAGACGTGGCCAACGCGGTGCTGTTCCTGCTGTCGGACGTGTCGCGTCATGTGACGCTGCACACCCTGTGCGTGGACGGCGGGGCCACGCTGGGCCAGTGATGTCGGCCCGCGAGGAGTTTTCCATGCGAAATGTGTTTTCCACGTCCGGCGGCGCCGTCGTGCCCCGGCCTGGCGCGCCAAGCCATGCGGCGCAGCCGGCACCGACGCTGCTGCCGACCCCCGAAATGCTGCAACGCCAATACCCGGCCACCGCCCAGGTGCTGGCCACGGTGGCAACGGGGCGGCAGCAGGCACGGGCCATTCTTGACCGGCAGGACTCCCGCCTGCTGGTGATCGTTGGCCCGTGCTCGATCCACGATCCGCACGCGGCGTGGGACTACGCCTGCTTGTTGGCGGAGCTGGCGCGGGAGCTGAGCGCCAGCATGTGCATCCTGATGCGCGTCTATTTTGAAAAACCGCGCACCACGCTGGGCTGGAAAGGGCTGCTGCACGACCCGCGCCTCGATGGCAGCGCCGGCATGGACGAGGGGCTGGCCGCGGCGCGCCAGTTGCTGGTGCACGTCAACATGCTGGGTTTGCCCGCGGCGACGGAGCTGCTGCATCCGCTCACCGTCGCCTGGCTTGGTGATCTGCTGAGCTGGGCGGCGATCGGGGCGCGTACGACCGAGTCCCAGGTGCACCGCGAACTGGCCTCGGGTCTGCCCATGCCGGTGGGCTTCAAGAATGGCACGGATGGCGATGTCGGTATCGCCCTGCAGGCTTTGCAAGCCAGTGCCGTGCCCCACGCCTTGCCGGGAATCGACATGCAGGGGCGGGCCATTGTGCAGCACACCCAGGGCAACGCCCATGCGCACCTGGTGTTGCGCGGCGGCAGCCAGGGCCCCAACTACGACGCGGCCAGCATTGCCAGGGCCTGCGCGATGCTGGACGAGAAAAGGCTGTCCCGGCGCATGGTGGTTGATTGCTCGCATGCCAACTGCGGCAAGCAGGCCGCGCGGCAGGCCGATGTGCTGCGCGACGTGGTGGCCCAGCGCTGCGCGGGGCGGCAGGCCTTGCGCGGCGTGATGCTGGAGAGCTTTCTGGTGGGCGGCAACCAGGTGCTTGGCGCGGATCCGCGCACGCTGCGCTACGGTTGCTCGATCACCGATCCCTGCCTGGACTGGCCCGCCACGGCCAGCCTGTTGCGCGAGGCGCACCAGCGATTGCAAGCAGCCGCGTGTGCGCCTTTCATGCATGCGGCACCGGAGATGGTGCCTGTTCGCCCATGGGTGTGACAGAGCGGCAGATGAACGGGCATGTTTCCGATGGCACGCCATCGCCCGCGGCCAGCGGCGTGCCGGACCGCGCCCGCATGCTGCCGCTGCTCCTGATCAACCTGACCACGATGGCCGGCAGTTATGCCTTCATCGCGCTGGTCGGGCCTGTGGCCCGCCTGCTTCATCTGCAGGCCTGGCATGTGGGTTTCATCATCGGCGTGATGGGCTTGGTCTGGATGGCGGCGGCTGGGCGCTGGGGGCGTGCGGCTGATGCCAGCGGGCGCGTGCCAGTGCTGCGCAAGGCGGTGGCCGGCTTCAGCATGTCCTACGTTCTTCTGGTGCTGTATGTGTGGTGGGCTTTGCGGCAAGGTCCATCCGCCTTGCCCGCCGTGGGCCTGAGCATGGCCGTGTTGCTGGCGACGCGGGCGGCCATGGGCGGTTTTCTGGCGGGCGTGCCGGTGGCGGCCACGGCCTGGATGGCCGATCACACGCCGCCACCATGGCGTGCCGCCGTGATGGCGCGCTTTGGCGCGGCGGGCGCCACCGGCATGGTGCTGGCCCCTCCCGTGGCGGGGTGGATCGGGCAATACGACATTCCGTCTGCCTTGCTGGCATTCGCTTTTTTTCCGTTGCTGGCCTTGCCTGGGCTGCGGCGGCTCACCGATGATGCCCGGTTGCCGAGCAAGGCGCCCGGCGCGCGCCTGCATGCGGGTGACGCGCGGATCCGGCTTTTCTGGTGGATCGCGCTCGCGCTGCTGAGCTCGGTGATCATCGCCAACATCTGCCTGGGCTTCTACCTGATCGATCACCTTCGGCTTGCCGTGCCCGAGGCCGCCGCCGTCGCGGGCTACGCGCTGGGCAGCGCGGGAGCGGGGCTGGTGTTCATGCAATCCATCGTGGGGCGCCTGGCGCACGTCTCGCCCCTGCGGTGGTTGCGCTGGGGCACGCTGACGGGGGCGGCGGGCTTCCTGTCCGCCCTGGTGCCGGATGCCGCCCATCCGATGTGGATCTGCCTGAGCTACTTCGTGGCCGGACTGGGTATGGCGATGGCTTTCCCGGCGGTGTCGGCGCTGGCCAGCAATGCGGTGACGGCTTCGGAGCAGGGTGCCTGCGCCAGTGCCATGTCGATGGCGCAGGGGCTGGCCATGGTGGTGGCGCCCCTCGTGGGAACCGCGCTTTACGATTGGCGGCCGACCATGCCCTTTGTCCTGATCGGCCTGTTGCTGGTGCTGGTGTTTGGTGCCAGCTGGGCGCGGGCGCCGTCTCCGGCATACACGACCAAACAGGTTTGATCGTGGGCGGACAGGCCCTCATCGCGGGCCAGATGCCACTTACTTGGCGCCCCGCATTTTCTTCAGTTCGGCCTGCGCTTCGTTCCACAGATCCATGCCCACGTTGGCGGCCACCGAGGCGTTGATCTTGGTCAGCTTGTCGCGCATGCGGGCGCTTTCGGCGGTGGACAGTTCGTTGACCTGCATGCCCTTGGCCTTCAGGTCGGCCAGTGCCTTGGCGCCTTCCTCGCGGGTGTCCTTGCGCTCGAAATCGCGCGAGGCCTTGGCGGCGGTCAGCAACACCTTCTTTTCATCGGCCGACAGGCCATCCCACCATTTCTTGCTGGCCAGCACGATCCATGGGCTATAGACGTGGTTGGTCACCGACAGGTATTTCTGCACCTCGTAGAACTTGGACGACAGAATCGTGTTGTACGGGTTTTCCTGGCCGTCCACGGTCTTGGTTTCCAGCGCCGAGAACAGTTCGGAGAAGGGCAGCGGCACGGCGTTGGCGCCCAGGCTCTTGAAGGTTTCCAGGAACACCGGGTTCTGCATCACGCGCAGCTTGATGCCGTCGAAATCCTCCGCCTTGGTGACCGGGCGCTTGCTGTTGGTGAGGTTGCGGAAACCGTTTTCCCAATAGACCAGACCCACCAGGCCTTTTTCCTGCAGCTTGTCCATCACCTTTTGGCCGACGGGGCCGTCGAGCAGGGCGTCGGCTTCCCGCACGTTGTTGATCAGGAACGGCGTGTCCCACAGCGCCATTTCCTTGGTGATGCCGACCAGCGTGGCGGTGGAGCCGACCATCATTTCCTGCGCGCCGCCAATCAGCGCCTGCTGCATTTGCGTGTCGGGGCCCAAGGCGGCGGCGCCGACGGCGCGCACGCGCATCTTGCCCGCCGAGAGCTTTTCCACCTGCTCGGCGAACAGCCGGGTGGCGCGGCCCTGGTTGCTTTGTTCGTTCAGGCCGTAGCCGAAGCGGATCAGGCGGGGCTTGATGTCCTGCGCGAGCGCGGCCAGCGGCGCGGCCAGTAGGGCGGCGGCCGTCAGGGCCAGGGTGGTGCGGCGAATGGCTTTCATGGTGAACTCTCCTTGGGTTGGGGAAACGGGTGGTGGCGATTTCAGCGCAGCCATGCCAGCGGCACGGTGACGATCTGGGGGAACACGACGAACAGGCTCAGGATGGCGAGGTAGGTGACAAGAAACGGGTTCACGCCCTTGATGACCTGGTGCATCGACAGGCGGCCCACGCCCGCCACCACGTTGAGCACCGTGCCCACGGGTGGCGTGATCAGCCCGATGGCGCCGTTGAGGATGAACATGAGGCCGAAGTACACGGGGTCGATGCCGGCCTTGACGGCGATGGGCAGCATCACCGGCGCAAGGATCAGGATGGTGGGCGTCAGGTCCAGCGCGGTGCCGATGAGCACCAGCACGATCATCATCACCGCCATCAGCAGGCGCGGGCTGTCCACCAGGCCGCCCAGCCAGCCGGTCAGCACGCTGGGCAGGTCGGCCAGCGTGATCATGTAGCTGGCCACTTGCGCGCCCGCGCACAGGAACATGACCACCGCCGTGGTGCGCGCGGCGTTGGTCAGCACTTGCGGTATCTGCGTCACGCGCAGCTCGCGATGCACGAACAGCGCCACGAACAGCGCGTAGAACGCCGCCACCACCGCCGCCTCTGTGGGCGTGAACACGCCGCTGCGCATGCCGCCGATGATGATGATGGGCATCAGCAACGCCCAGAATGCGCGCACCGTGTGCTTGATGCGCTCTGGAAAAAGAAGCGCTTCTCCCGCTGGCAAGACCAGGTCGCGCAGCACCCAGCGCCAGGCCAGGATCAGGCCCAGCCCCATGACCAGGCCCGGCACGATGCCCGACATGAACAGCGCCGAGATCGAGGTGTTGGTGGTGACGCCGTAGATGATGAAGGGCATCGACGGCGGAATGATCGGCGCGATGATGCCGCCCGAGGCGATCAGGCCGGCCGAGGTGTTCATCGGATAGCCCTGCTGCCGCATCATGGGCAGCAAGATGGTGGCCAGCGCCGCCGTGTCGGCCAGTGCCGAGCCGCTCATGCTGGCCATCAGCACCGCCGCGCCGATCGCCACGTAACCCAGCCCGCCGCGGATGTGCCCGACCCAGGCCTGCGCCATCTCGATGATGCGGCGGCTGATGCCGCCGGCGTTCATCAACTCGCCGGCCAGCACGAAGAAGGGCACGGCCAGCAGCGGAAAGCTGTCCACCCCGGCCACCATGTTCTGCGCCAGCAGCTGCGTGTCCCAAAAACCCAGCGTCCAGGCCATGGCGGCACCGACCAGCATGAGCGCCAGCGCCATCTGCAGGCCGGCGCCCATCAGCACGATCATGCCGGCGATGAATACGAGGAAGGCTTGGGCTTCGGGGGTCATGTTGTCGGTATGTGGCGCGGTGCGCTTGGGGTGGATGTCAATGGCCGGTGCGGTCGTGGGCTGCGATTGGGCGCTTACTCCACATCGGCGCGCGGCTCCAGCAGCAAAGGGGCGCCGCGCAGCAGTTCCCAGGTGGCCATCAGGCCAATGGCTACCGCGCACAGCAGCGCTGGCAGTGGCAGCAGCGCCGTGGGGTAGCGCAGCACCACCGACACGCTGTTCCAGCCCACCGCCACTTGTTGCCAGGCGCCCCAGCCGAGCAGCACGCAGGCGCCGATGACCAGCCCGCGGATCAGTACCGTGGCCGCTTTCATGGCGGCGGGCCGGCGGCGCAGCAGCTCAAGCAGGCTGGTGAAGGCCATGTGCTCGCCCGATGGATAGGCGGCGGTGGCGCCGATGAACACCATCCACACGAACAGCAGGCGCGACAGCTCCTCGGTGGCCGCGATGCCGGTGCCGAAGCCGTAGCGCAAGACCACGTTCAGAAACACCAGCGTCGCCATCACGCCCAGGCACAGCGCCATGGTCATGTAGGCCAGTTTTTGCAGGGGATGGGTGGTGGAGCTGGTCATGGCGTGGTGGCGGTGCGGGACAGGGGATGGGCCAGCCAGGCGCTGACTTGCGCGCCCAGCGCGTCCAGTGGCGCCTCGGCGTCCACGCGCAGCACGCCGTGCTCGTCATCGGGGCGCTCCAGCGTGGCGAACTGGCTGTCCACCAGGCTGGCCGAGAAGAAGTGCGTGGCCGCGCGCGCCAGCACACGCTGGCGTGCCTGGGCGGGAGTGATGTCCATGAAGACGAAGCGCGCATCGGGCGCGGCCTGGCGCAGGCGTTCGCGGTAGGCGCGCTTCAGCGCCGAGCAGGTCAGCACCACGCCGGCCGGGCGGGCCAGCACTTCGGCGCTCAGCGTGGTCAGCCAGTCGGCCCGATCCTCGTCGGTCAGGGCGATGCCGTTGGCCATCTTGGCGCGGCTTTCGGCGCTGTGGAAGTCGTCACCTTCCAGCAGCGGCAGGTCGTTGCACGCGGCGATGACCTGGCCCAGGCTGGACTTGCCGCAACCAGCCACGCCCATGACCACGATGACCGTGCCCGCCGGGGCAGGCATATGCGCGGACGCGGACGAGGTGACGGAAGCGGACATGGATTTCATGAACATGAACATCGGTGCATGCGATAGGCCGCATCCCAAAGTGGATAAGCAGCGCGGCGGATTGTAATTCGATTGGGATAGCGCTATCCTGCGGAAAACCCCAGTCAAGGTGGCCACCGCCGGGCACGACGGCCCGCGGCTATGCTGGGCGCCGCCGGCACACCGCTGGCGGCGTTGGCTCCGCCGAGCCGTTCATTTCATCGTCCATGTCCGCTTCGTCTCCGCCACCGTCTGCCCGCCTCGCCGCGCGGCCGTCCCGCGCCACTGGCCGCGTCACGCTGGCCGACGTGGCGCGCCAGGCCGGGGTGAGTCCAATCACCGCGTCGCGCGCGCTGCGTGGTGAACGTGGCGTGGCGCCGGAGCTGGTGGCGCGCGTGGTGGCCGCGCGCGACGCGCTGGGCTACGTGCCCGATCCGGCGGCGCGCGCGCTGGCCTCGCGCACCAGCACGCACGTGGGCGTGCTGGTGCCCATGCTCACCAACCTGCTATTCGTCGATCTGCTCGACGCCGCGCAGCAAACGTTGCGCGAGTCCGGCTACCAGACGCTGGTGGGCGTGACCCACTACGACCCGGTACAGGAGGAGGGGTTGCTGCGCGAGCAGCTCGCGCACCGGCCCGCCGGCCTGTTGCTGACCGGCCTGGCGCAAAGCGCCGGCGCGCGTGCGCTGCTGGCCGCCAGCGGCGTGCCCTACGTGCACATGATGGAGCTGGCGCCGCCGGCGCGCGCGCGCGCATCTGCTTTCTGCGTGGGTTTTTCGCAGCAGGAGGCCGCGAGCGCGCTCACGCGGCACCTGCTGGCGGGGGGGCGGCGACGCATCGCCTTCGTGGCCGTGCAGCTGGACGCCCGCACGCTGCAGCGCCGCGAGGGCTGGCGCCAGGCGCTGGCCGAGGCTGGCGTGAGCAGCGCCGGCCTGTCGTTCGAGGATGCGCGGCCCTCGTCCATGGCGCTGGGCGCCGAATGGCTGGAGCGCATCGCTGGTCAGCACCCGGGCGTGGACGCCATTTTCTTTTGCAACGACGACCTGGCGCAGGGCGCGCTGCTGGCGGCCCGGCGCCTGGACATTGCCGTGCCCAAGCGCCTGGCGGTGGCTGGTTTCAACGATTTGGCGGGGGGCGATCAGTTCTGGCCGCCACTGACCACGGTGCGCACGCCACGCCGCGCCATTGGCGAAACCGCCGCCACCATGCTGGTGCAGGCCATGCGTGGCCAGCCGCCCGAGCCCGCGTGCGTGGATCTGGGGTTCGAGCTGGTGATCCGCGAAAGCGCATGAGCCGGGCCCGTCGCCGCAATTCCGATGGCTTTCCGCGCCTGACAGGCGAGGGCGGGAAGTTGGTTTCATTCATGCCGCCGTGTTCCGACTCACCATGACCGCTTCCTCGCTGCATCCTGTTCTGTCCCGCGTGACCACGCGCATTCGCGAGCGCGGCGCATCCACGCGCGCCGCGTATCTGGCGCGGATCGACCAACTGGCCGCGCGCGGCCCGGCGCCGGATCGCCTGGGCTGCGCCAACATCGCCCACGCCGTGGCGGCGCTGCCGGCCCACGACAAGCTGCGCGTGGTGGTCGAGAAAGCGCCCAACATCGCCATCGTCAGCGCCTACAACGACATGCTGTCGGCGCACCAGCCGTACGAGCGCTTTCCGGCGCTGCTGCGCGCCGAGGCCGCGCGCCTGGGCGCCACGGTGCAGGTGGCCGGCGGCGTGCCGGCCATGTGCGACGGCATCACGCAGGGCCAGCCGGGCATGGAGCTGAGCCTGTTCTCGCGCGACGTGATTGCCCAGGCCACCGCCATCGCACTCAGCCACGACGTGTTCGATGGCGCGCTGCTGATGGGCGTGTGCGACAAGATCGTGCCGGGGCTGCTGATCGGCGCGCTGCACTTCGGCCATCTTCCTTGCGTGTTCGTGCCGGCGGGGCCGATGCCCACGGGCCTGTCGAACAAGGCCAAGGCGGCGGTGCGCGAGCAGTTCGCGCGCGGCGAGGTCGGCCGCGCCGAACTGCAGGCCGCCGAAAGCGCCGCCTACCACTCGCCCGGCACCTGCACCTTTTACGGCACCGCCAATTCCAACCAGATGCTGCTGGAGGCCATGGGCCTGCACGTGCCGAACGCGGCCTTCATTCCGCCCGGCACGCCCGCGCGCGACGCCCTCACGCGCCAGGCGCTGGCCACCGTGCTGGGCGTCACGCGGCGCGGCGCGCGCTACACCCCCATCGGACGGCTCGTGGACGAGCGCTGCATCGTCAACGCCATGGTGGCGCTGCTGGCCACGGGTGGCTCCACCAACCACCTGATTCACTGGGTGGCGGTGGCGCGCGCGGCGGGCATCATCATCGACTGGAGCGATTTCGACGAGCTTTCCGCCGTGGTGCCGTTGCTGGCGCGGGTGTATCCCAACGGCAGCGCCGACGTCAACGACTTCCAGCGCGCCGGCGGGCCGCCCTTCGTGCTGCGCCAGTTGCTGGACGCGGGCCTGATGCACGCCGACGCGATGAGCGTGAACGACGGCGGCCTGGCGGCTGCTTGCGCGCCCGCCGATGCGTGCTCGGGCGACCAGGAGGTGTTGCGCCGGGCGGACGCCCCGTTCAGCCCCACTGGCGGCCTGCGCCTGCTGCGGGGCAACCTGGGCCGCGCCGTGATCAAGGTGTCCGCCGTGCCCCAGGACCGGCATGTCGTCGAAGCGCCCGCCCGCGTGTTCGAATCGCAGGAGGAGGTGCTGGCCGCCTTCGACGGCGGTGAGTTCACGAGCGACGTGGTGGTGGTGGTGCGCCACCAGGGCCCGCGCGCCTGCGGCATGCCCGAGCTGCACAAGCTGACGCCACCGCTGGCGGTGCTGCAGGGCCGCGGATTGCGCGTGGCGCTGGTGACGGACGGGCGCATGAGCGGCGCTTCCGGCAGGGTGCCGGCGGCCATACACATCACGCCCGAGGCGCTGGCCGGCGGCGCGCTGGCAAAGCTGCGCGATGGCGACCTGGTGCGGCTGGATGCCGTCGCCGGCACCTTGAACGCCCTCGTGCCCGAGCCGGAATGGGCCTCGCGCGTCAACGCCACGCCATCCGAAGACTGGTTGAGCGAACACGCTGGCGGACTGGGGCGCGGCTTGTTCACGCACTTCCGCCGTCACGCGGGTGGCGCCGAGCAGGGGGCCTGTGCCTGGTGATTTCGTCTTTGCTTGCTTATCAACGAGTTTCAAAGCATGCGTGCGCGCATGCGGTTTTCCATCGTTTCCGTGGGAGCGGGCTTGCCCGCGATAAGCCTCGGCTCGGGGCCAGGCGCCGCCATCGCGGCCAAGGCCGCTGCCACAAGCAGCATCTGATTCCAATTCCAGATCAAAGCTGCACTATCTCGTCATTCCGGCGCAAGCCGGAATCCAGGCGGCGTGTGCGGGGAAACATGGATCCCGGCCTTCGCCGGGATGACGGTTATTGACGCTTTGATCTGGAACTGAACTTGGAATGAGACTTCCTGGCAATCAAGCGCCCTTGACGGCTGCTGTTTTAAACGCTGGATCCCACTGACCCAGGAGCAAACAAGATGACCCATTTATCCCCGACCGACCCCGCCGAACTGGCCGCGCACGGCCCCGTTATTCCGGTGATCGTGCTTGAACGCCTGGACGACGCACTGCCCATGGCCGAGGCGCTGCTGGCCGGCGGCGTGCGCGTGCTCGAAGTCACGCTTCGCAGCAATGCGGCGCTGCCCGCCATCGAGCGCATCGCGCGCGCGCTGCCCCAGGCCATCGTGGGCGCCGGCACGCTGCGCGGGCCGGATGACGCGCGCCGCGCCGCCGCCGCTGGCGCGCGTTTTGGCGTCAGTCCCGGTTACACGGCGGCGCTGGGTAAGGCCTGCCGCCAATTGGGTCTGCCCCTGCTGCCTGGCGTGGCCACCAGCAGCGAGCTGATGGCTGCGCTGGACGACGGCCACCGCTTCCTCAAGCTGTTCCCGGCCGAGGCCGTGGGCGGGCTGGCCCTGCTCAAAAGCTGGGCCAGCCCTTTTGCCGACGCCAGCTTCTGCCCCACCGGCGGCATCACGCCGGCCAATGCGCCCGCGTATCTGGCCCTGCCCAACGTGCGCTGCGTGGGCGGCTCGTGGCTGCTGCCTGGCGATGCGGTGCGCGATGGGGATTGGGCGCGCATCACCGCGCTGGCCAGCGCCGCGCAGGCCCTGCGTGGCGGCTGAGCAGGGCTGAGGGGCGCGCGTATTTCGCGGGGTATCTAGCAACACACTTCATACATATTTACTTTTGGTTTCAAAAAATTAACAATATTGGGTAAATTGTCGTTTGGTAGCGCTATCTTTCGGGTGTCGCCCTGATGGGCGCGTGATGTCCGAGGTCCGTAATTTCAAGGAGTAGCTACCAATGACCCGTATTTCCAAGACCCGCGGCCTGCGGGCCGCCGCCATGGCGCTGGCTTTGTTCATGGCTGCTGGCGCCGCTTTGGCCCAGTCGAGCACCACTTTCAAGTTCGGTTACGGCCTTCAGGAAGACAGCAACCAGGGGCGTGCCGCCCGGCTGTTCGCTGAGCGCGTGGCCCAGTTGTCCAATGGACGTCTCAAGATGGAGCCCGTTGGGGGTGCCAAGCTGGGCAGCGATGACAAGATGCAAGGCGCGCTGGTGGCCGGGGGCCAGGAGATGATGGTGGGCTCCACCGCCACGCTGGTCAGTCTGGTCAAGGAAATGGCCTTGTGGGACGCCCCTTTTCTGTTCAACAACACCGATGAGGCCGACTTTCTGCTGGATGGCGCCATTGGGCAGCAGATCATGAGCAAGCTGCCCGCCAAGGGCCTGGTGGGACTGGTTTACTGGGAAAACGGCTTCCGCAATCTCACGAACAACAAGCGGCCCATCAGCCGGCTGGACGACTTCAACGGCATCAAGCTGCGCGTCATGCCCAACGACACCTTCATCAAGGCGTTCAAGACCCTGGGCGCCGACGCGCAGCCGCTGGCTTTCGCCGAACTGGCCGATGCCTTGCGCACCGGCAAGATGGATGGTCAGGAAAATCCGTTCAACACCATCCTGTCGAGCAAGTTCTACGAATCGCAGAAGTACCTGAGCATCACCAACCACGTCTACAGCCCATGGATCGTGTTGGCGAGCAAGAAGTGGTGGGACGGTTTGCAGAAGGCCGATCAGGATGCGCTGCTGAAGGCGGCCCAGGAGTCGCGGGATTTCGAGCGCAAGGACACGCGCGAGGAAGCGCGGCGCGCGCTCAACCAACTGACCGAAAAAGGCATGCAGGTCAACGTTCCGACCTTCGGCGAGCTCAGCCGCATGCGCAACCGCATGGACCGGATCTATGCACGTGACATTGGCGACAAGGTTGGCCTGTCGCTGCTGCTGGAGGCGCAGAATCAGTTGATGGCTTACCGCCAGCGCCCCGGCCGCTGAGCGCTACACTGCGCCAACGCATGGCTGGCGCCACAGCTTGTTGGCGCGGCCTTGCGTTTTTTGTTGAACGCATTTGCGCATGCCCTCCACCTTCCTCTGGCACGACTACGAAACCTTCGGCGCCAACCCGCGCCGCGACCGGCCCGCGCAGTTCGCCGCCATTCGCACCGATGCCGACCTCAACGAGCTGGGCGAGCCGCTGATGCTGTATTGCCAGCCCGCGCTGGACGTGCTGCCCGATCCCGAGAGCTGCCTCATCACCGGCATCACGCCTCAGCACTGCCTCGAAAAGGGCGTGCCCGAACACCAGTTCGCCCGCCGCGTCAACGACGCGCTGGCGCAAGAGCGCACCATCGGCGTGGGCTACAACTCGATTCGCTTCGACGATGAGGTGACGCGCTTCATGCTGTGGCGCAACCTGATGGACCCGTATGCGCGCGAGTGGCAGAACGGCTGCGGGCGCTGGGACTTGCTGGACATGGTGCGCACGGCGCACGCGCTGCGCCCCGAAGGCATCGAGTGGCCGGTGGGCGAAGACGGCCACACCAGCTTCCGGCTGGAGAAGCTCAGCGCCGCCAACAGCCTGGCGCATGAGTCGGCGCACGATGCACTGTCCGACGTGCGCGCCACCATCGCGCTGGCGCGGCTGGTTAAAAAAACCAACGCCAGGCTGTTCGACTTCTGCCTGTCGCTGCACAAGAAGGACCGCGTGGCGCAAGAACTGCGCCTGCCGACCACGCTGCAAGATGCGCGCCCGTTCCTGCACGTCAGCGGCATGTTCGGCGCCGCGCGTGGCTGCATCGCCGTGATGGCGCCGCTGGCCATGCACCCCACCAACAAGAACGAGCTGCTGGCGTGGGACTTGTCGGCCGACCCCGCCGAGCTGGCCGACCTGAAGCCCGAGGCCATCCGCGAGCGCCTGTTCACCCCCACGGCCGAGCTGCCCGAGGGCGTGTCGCGCCTGGCCATCAAGGGCGTGCACCTGAACAAGTCGCCCATCGTCATCGGCAACCTGAAGACGCTCACCGACGCGCAGGCCGCGCGCCACGGCATCGACCTGGCGCTGGCCGAGCGCCACTTCGACCGCCTGCGCGCGCTGCCTGATCTGAGCGCGCTGTGGCCCGCCGTCTATGCTCGCCCCGCCAGTGCAGAGGTGCTGGACGTGGACGAAGACTTGTACGGTGGATTCATCGGCAATGCCGACCGCCGCCGCCTGAACGACCTGCTGCGCCTGTCACCCGCCGAACTGGCGCTGGCGCGCACCGGCTTTGACGACCCACGCCTCGCCGAGCTGGTCTGGCGCTACCGCGCGCGCAACTTCGCGGACACCTTGAGCGACGCCGACGCGGCCCGCTGGACCGAACATCGGGCCGCGCGCCTGATCGACGGCGAGGGCGGCGCGCTGACGCTGCAAGCTTTCTTCGACCGCATCGACGGCCTGGCCGAAGCCACCGACGACGAGCGCGCGCAGCACGTGCTGGAGGCGCTGTACGAATGGGGCGAGCACATCGTGCCGGAGGGTTGAGGCCGCGGGTGGGTTGCAGTGCGGGCGGGTGGTGCTGCGCGGATTGATCCGAAAAAGAATCACTCACCGTCATTCCGGCGAAGGCCGGAATCCACAAGGCATCCACGGGAAACGTAGATTCCGACTGTTGACATGGAAGCAGGATCAGACGCCGGAGGGGAGCTGCAGGAGTTTTTCACGGCATCAAATCCAGCATTTGCCCTTTCAAATGCAGGGCACGAAGCTCACTTTTTAATACTTCAATGTCCCGCCAAATGGCTATCGTCTGATTTCAACCTAGAAACGGCAGTTGGATGCGCCCGAGCGTGCCGTGATGGGCGTGCC
>JAUNUR010000053.1 GCA_030538085.1 Pseudomonadota bacterium
ATTTGTCATTTGTCATTTGTCATGCGGCGCCAGCCGCAGTCATTCGTCATCGTTTTGAACGCAAAACGGTATCAGTAGACGCCCTGATGGCTCGCCGCGTTGTCTGTCCATACCATCGCTCGTTTCCCTTGTCACAGGAGCTTTCATTCCATGTCCAAACTGTTCAAGTTGACGCTGGCCGCAGGTGCCGCCTTGCTGGCCGTGGGCGCGCAGGCACAGGCCTTTCCAGCACCTGGCAAGTCGATCACCCTGATCGTGCCCTTCGCCGCTGGCGGCCCCACCGACAAGGTGGCGCGTGACCTGGCCGAGGCCCTGCGCAAACCCCTGGGTGGCGCCACCGTGGTGGTCGACAACGCCGCCGGTGCCGGCAGCACCATTGGCACGGCCAAGGCCTTCCGCGCACCGGCCGACGGCTACACGCTGCTGGTCACGCACGTGGGCATGGCCACCACGCCCACGCTGTACCGCAACCCCGGCTACAAGTACGACGAGTTCGAATACCTGGGCCTGATCAACGAGGTGCCGATGGTGGTGGTGGCCAAGCCCACCCTGGCCGCCAATAGCTGGGCCGAGCTGAACGGCTGGATCACCCAGAACAAGAGCAAGGTCAACATGGCCCACGCGGGCCTGGGCAGCGCCTCGCACCTGTGCGGGCTAATGCTGCAAAGCGCGCTGAAGACCGAGCTGACCACCGTGCCCTACAAGGGCACCGCCCCGGCCATGACCGACCTGATCGGCGGCCAGGTCGACTTCATGTGCGACCAGACCACCAACACCACCAGCCAGGTCGAGGGCAAGAAGATCAAGGCCTACGCCATGAGCACGGCCAAGCGCATCACCACGCCCGCCGTCTACAAAGATCTGCCGACGCTGGACGAAGTGGGCCTGAAGGACTTCAACGTGTCGATCTGGCACGGCCTGTACGCGCCCAAGGGCACGCCGGCCGCCGTGGTCAAGACGCTGAACGACGCGCTGAAGGCCGCCCTGAAAGACCCCGACTTCATCAAGAAGGAAGAAGGCCTGGGCGCCGTGGTGGTGACCGATGGCCGCACCAACCCGGCCGAGCACAAGAAGTTCGTGGCCAGCGAAGTCGCCAAGTGGGGCGCCGTCATCAAGGCCGCTGGTCAGTACGCCGACTGATGGGCAACTGATGGGCGACTGACAGGCTCTGCCGCCTTCCGAGCCGCGTGGTGCCAGTCAGCCCACGCGGCTTTTTTTACGCCACCACGGCGGGGGCGTGAACCTGTCCGGCCGGTGCCGAGGCTCGGCATCAGTGGGCGGGCCTTTTGGCTTTCAAGCCAAATCGCTTGATTATCAAGAAGTCTCAGATACGGCTTGTGGGAGCGGCCTTGGCCGCGATGGCAGCGTTTCGCCCTGAGCCAAGGCTTATCGCGGGCAAGCCCGCTCCCACAAAAAACGATGGAAAACCGCGTGCATGCATGCACGCTCTGAAACTCGTTGATAAACAAGCCAAATCGAGCCCCGGCACCCGCCTGTCAAGCGTCGGAAGCTACGCGTTTAATAGTACGGGCTCAGGCTCAGACGCCCCACACCACGTCCTTGCCAGCGGCGGCGCTGCGCTCCAGCAGCTCGATGAAAGGCGTCACGCGCTGGCGCAGGGTGATCAGGTCGGCCTTGGCCTTGGCCTCGTCCAGTTCGTCCTGCGGGCTGGGTTCGGCGCTGGCGGCCTGGGGCTGGCCCAGCGCCTCGCGCCGCTGCACCTCGGCCTTGAGCGCGGCCACGGCGGCAGGCACCTGCTCGACGGTAATGATGCCCGTGGGGCCAGCGGGCTTGCCGATGATCTTGAGCAGCTCTTCGGCGTTCAGCTTGAGCATGATGACGTCGGCGGCTTCCTGAGATTTGAATTTGTAGAGCATGGCTTCTCCTGGGGATGGCGTCCGGGCGCCTCCAGCATCGCCCTCGGACAGCCATCATTGTGCCCGCATCACCGCGCCCGATATTCCGCATATGACAGCCGAGCCCCGTGCGCCACAGGCTCTCAGCGCCTGAACCGCTGCCGCGTGAACGCCAGCGCCACCCAGAAGCTCACGCCCGCCCACACCGCCAGAATCGCCATGTGGCGCCACGGCTCGGCAGGCCACTGGTTCAGGAACAGCGGGCGCACCAGCTCCACCGCCGCCGTCAGCGGCAGCCAGTCGGTGACGGTCTGCGCGAAGGCCGGCAACTGCGTGCGCGGAAAGAACACGCCGGAGAGGAACATCATGGGCGACAGCAGCACCGCGAAGTAGTAGGTGAAGAAGTCGTAGCCCTTGGCCTTGGCGTTGAACACCAGCGCCATGCTGGCGAACGTGACGCCGGCGAACAGCAGGATGGGCGGCACCAGCACCAGCTTCGGAGAAAGGCTGATCTTCAGCGCCAGCATCGCGCCCAGGATGGCGACCACCGAGAACAGTGCCTTGAAGCCAGCCCAAAGCATCTCGGCTAGCACCACGTCGTCAAGCTGCACGGGCGTGTTCAGGATGCCGTCCCAGGTCTTCTGCACGTGCATGCGCGAGAAGGCCGAGTACAGCGCCTCGAAACTGGCCGAGTTCATGGCGCTCATGCAGATGCTGCCGCTGGCCAGGAACAGGATGTAGGGCACCTCCTGCCCGTGCGTGGGCACGCGGCCCACCATGGCGCCCAGGCCGTAGCCGAAGGCCACCAGCCACAGCAGCGGCTCGCCGATGTTGGCCAGCAGGCTGGGGATGGCCAGCTTGCGCCACACCAGCAGGTTGCGCTGGAACACGGGCCACCAGCGCATCGACAGGCGGGGCGGCGACCAGACGGAGGGTTCGTTCATGGCAAGCGATTCACGGCGCGACGCGTCGCGGTCTGTGTGGGAGCGGCCTTGGCCGCGATGCAGCGTGGCGCCGGACGAAGCGCTCTATCGCGGCCAAGGCCGCTTGCTTGAAAACCACGTCAAAGGGCAGCAGTTTCAACCCACGCGCCTGCACGAGGCGCGACTCGTCAAGCGACTTATCGGCCATGCTGGGCTTACGTTTCAACCCACGCGCCTGCACGAGGCGCGACTTTCATTGGCCGTTATTCCTATTTGGGTTCGGTGTTTCAACCCACGCGCCTGCACGAGGCGCGACCTGCCTTGCTGTGGCGCTCGGCCTGATTGATGCGGTTTCAACCCACGCGCCTGCACGAGGCGCGACCTACGACCGCAATGGTGTCGAGCGCGCCTTGAAGGTTTCAACCCACGCGCCTGCACGAGGCGCGACGGCACCTGCGCCCGCCAGCTCCCCTTGATCTGTAGTTTCAACCCACGCGCCTGCACGAGGCGCGACACGGTCCATCCAGCCACGCAGTAGCGCCTGCGCGTTTCAACCCACGCGCCTGCACGAGGCGCGACTCACGTCCACGGCGATGGTGGCGCCGTCACGCACGTTTCAACCCACGCGCCTGCACGAGGCGCGACGGGCGCGAGGGCACGGCCACCAGCGGGTTGCAGGTTTCAACCCACGCGCCTGCACGAGGCGCGACGGGCCATCCGGCGTATACGCAGACGTTCCCGACGTTTCAACCCACGCGCCTGCACGAGGCGCGACCTGCTGGGCCTGTCGATTGACGCCGTGGCGCACACGTTTCAACCCACGCGCCTGCACGAGGCGCGACATGGCTTACACAGGAAACGGGGCATCCGAAGCTGTTTCAACCCACGCGCCTGCACGAGGCGCGACGGCCGACTGGCGCGAGAGCCAGCTATCCGACTGGTTTCAACCCACGCGCCTGCACGAGGCGCGACCTGGCGCCGATCCCAAGGCGATCCGCGAGCAGGTGTTTCAACCCACGCGCCTGCACGAGGCGCGACGCAAGAAAGCGTTGTCCTCGACGCTGCTGGGGATGTTTCAACCCACGCGCCTGCACGAGGCGCGACCTGTGGGAAGTCATCAAACCGGCACCCTTTTGAGGTTTCAACCCACGCGCCTGCACGAGGCGCGACGTCGCGGTGCGGCTTGCCGCCGCGCGCCTTGCTGTGGTTTCAACCCACGCGCCTGCACGAGGCGCGACCTGCCCGCACTGCGGCCAGGCGCACGATGCGCAGTTTCAACCCACGCGCCTGCACGAGGCGCGACGCGCACGTATTCGCTGACGGCGCCCAGCGCCTGGATGTTTCAACCCACGCGCCTGCACGAGGCGCGACCTGCGTAAATGGCCGAATCAGCGGGGCCAGGCCGGTTTCAACCCACGCGCCTGCACGAGGCGCGACGTTGGGTGGGGTGAAATTCCCGCCGCCTATGACGGTTTCAACCCACGCGCCTGCACGAGGCGCGACAATCGCTTCAATGTTCTGAACCCACCTGGTCAGTCGTTTCAACCCACGCGCCTGCACGAGGCGCGACCCATCCTTCGCTTGTTTCCTCGGGTACGCAGACCAGTTTCAACCCACGCGCCTGCACGAGGCGCGACCGGGTATGCTCTCGGAATGATCCCAGACCCGAGCGTTTCAACCCACGCGCCTGCACGAGGCGCGACGCCAGCCGATCAGAGCGCGGAACTGACCCTCGGTGTTTCAACCCACGCGCCTGCACGAGGCGCGACGGGTCGAGCGGTAGAGCTTCACGGAGAACCACCAAAGTTTCAACCCACGCGCCTGCACGAGGCGCGACAGCGGTGGCAGGTTTCGAGTCACCTGCAACTCACGTTTCAACCCACGCGCCTGCACGAGGCGCGACGGGGGGCTTCGTGAACAGCCACCCAGAATTGAAGTTTCAACCCACGCGCCTGCACGAGGCGCGACCGCATCATCATAAGTTGATGCTTCCGTACAAGAAAAAAACGAGTTTCCGCGAAGTCCTTGAAAAAAGCCGATGCTCTCCTGAGCATTTCGCCTTTCGATCGGCACTTCTCAATCACGGCACACACTTATCGCTTCCGCGAACCTCTACCGTCGGCGGCAACCGATGGCGGTTCGCGCGGACCTCAAAGCACCAGGGGTTGGTTCAGGTCAAGCACCGGCTTGGCGCCGACGTGCTCCACCTTGCCATGCCAGCGCGCCCCAAGCAGGTAGAAGCGCAGGCTGTCGGTGGCCGGGTCGATCAGATCGCACAGTTGCTGGCGCACGGCGACCCACATGGCCGGGTCAAGCTGGAGTTCGAACACCGAATACTGCACTCGCTGCCCGTGGTCTCGGCAAACCTTCGCGACTTGCCGCAGACGCCTGGCACCAGCGGTGTCAACCGTGCGGACATCGTAGGTGACCAAAACAAGCATCATGGCAATCCAGCCCTACTTCCAAAGAAACGGCGGATAGGCGTCCAATTCACCGCGCAGATGGCGCGCCAGCAGTTGCGATTGGACGAAGGGCAGCAGTCCGATCTCGATCTTTTCGTTGATGAAGGCGTGCAGCAACTGCTCGCGCTTGCGCTCCTGATAAGCCACCAGTACGGTCTTGCGGGCCGACTCGGTCAGCAGGACGGCGCCATCGTCCATGCGACGGAAGTCTTTTTCCGTGATCTGCCGCAGGTTCACCAGCGTCAACGCCAGGCGGTCGCCAAGCAGGGGGCGAAACTCTTCGGCCAAATCCAGCGCCAGACTGGGCCGGCCCGGACGGTCCCGATGCAGAAATCCGACCGCTGGATCAAGCCCCACGGTTTCCAGTGCCGAGCGGCAATCGTGCGTCAGCAGCGTATACAAAAATGAGAGCAATGCATTGATCCCATCCTTCGGCGGACGGCGATTGCGGCCAGAAAAGCGCAGCAACGGCGCATCCGTGCGCACCAGTTCGTTGAACACGCCGAAATACGCGGCGGCGGCTTCCCCTTCCAGCCCGCGCAGTTCGTCGGTGCTGGTTTCGGGCAACATCATTCGGCGGGGGATGCGCCGCAGCCGCTCTACCGCATGATCAAACGCGGGCCGGTCAAGAATCTTCTCGCCGTGGTCGCGGCTTCCGCGCGCCAGCACGGCATGCTGGTTGTGTACCTTGCCGACCAGCAGATGGCGCACCACGGCGGCGCAGGCTGTCAGGTCGTCGGTGCGGCGGTATTGCGCCCTGCGCAGCAACACGTTACCCGAGACGGGGCCTTCCACGCGAGCCAGGAACCGGCCGTTGGCCGTGAGGTAGCTGACGGTGATGCCGTGCTCCGCGCAATATCCCAGCAATGGCGCCGACACCTGCGCACGCCCCAGGCACACCAGCCCCTGAAGCAGGTGCGCGGGGATGCGGGCACGTTCCTCGCGCTCCACCTCCATCACCAGATTCGCGCCATCCAGCCGAAGCCAGGCGCCATCGGTGGTGACATAAACGGTGTTGAGCTGGCGGCGCATCGCTCAATCCCGTTCGGGTGCCATTAACGCCGATTGCAACCAGGACCGGACGGATGCCGCCTGGCTGGGCCAGCGCGGCTCGCAGATGTCGATGAGCGAACAGGCTTCACATTTGCGGGGCGCATAGATGGCTTGCGGCGTTTGGCCCGATTGCAGCATGGCCCGCGTATCGGCAATCGTCTGGAGCGTGAGTTCACGCAAGCCGGCGTCGAACACCACCGCCTGGCGCCGGTGGGTCTGGCCGTAGAACAGGGCGCCCTCGGCAATGGCGCGCCTCAACATGGCTTCCAGGCAGATCGCCTGCGCGCACAGTTGCACTTCGTCGGCCCTGTGTGCCTTGGGCCGCCCGCGCTTGTACTCGATGGGAAACGCCTGCTCTCCTTCGGGCGTGGCATGAAACTCCACCACATCCGCCACGCCGATCAAACCCAGCTCGCCGTGCGTCAAGGGCATTGCCGTCACCGTGCGCACGCCTCTGCGGCGGGCAGCCTCGGGCCGGTCGGTGCGCGCATGCAGGATGCGGCCCTCGGCTGTGTGCCGGTTTTCCGCCCATTGCCGTTCGATGTGGATGAGCGCGCACTGCCTGGGGCAGTACAAAAAGTGCTGCAAGGCCGACAACGGGATCGGCAGCGTGTCATCCGCCATGTGCGCGCTATTCTTTCGATCAAGCCGGTTGAGCGAGGGCCTCTACAGCATCTCGATCAGCGTGACGCCCGCGGGCACCCGTGCCTGATCAACTTCCACCTTGTAATCATTGAACACCCGTGCCGGGCCTTCACCTTCGCCCCGGGTGCTGGTTACCCGCACCAGCTCGAACAATTGGTGCGCCGGTGCGTTGCCCATGGCGTTTTCATGCTGGAACACGAACAGCTTGCGCGCCGCCATTTCGCCCCGAGCGGCCGAGCGGTCGTGCTCGAACATCTGGGTCAACGCCTGCCACAGCAATTGCAGGTCGTCGTCGCTGAAGCCGGTGCGCTCGGCCAGCTTGGCCGAGACAAAGCCGTGGGCGCGGTACAAGCCGTAGGGAATGATGTGCTTGCGGCCCATGGTTCGGTTGTCGCCACTTTGCTTTTCTGCCTCCTCGGCGGTAGTGACGGCCATGCGGGTGATGGAGACTTCCATCGGCACCACGGGGTCGATGGACGTGGCAAAGCCCATTTGCACGGGGCCGCGCACCTGGCCGGCGTTGACGCCCGTGGTCATCACCGCGCCAAAACCGCGGATGTCGAAGAAATTGCCACACATCCAGGCTGTGATTTCACGTGCCTTGGCTTCGTCCTTGGGCAGCTTCTTGAGTTCGTCCTTGGTTTCTTTCTCCAGCCCAACGGCCTGCCGCCCCAGCGCGTGCTGCTCGTTCAGCACGGCTTTCTCGGCCATGTAGATGGCATGTCCGGGCGTTTCGCCCTTGGCCAGGCTGACGTAATTGCGAATCTTGCGCTTGAGGCAGACGTCGGTCACCAGGCCCTTGTTGGTCTCGGGGTCCAGGCGTGGCAGGTTGCCCGCGTCCGGGTCGCCGTTGGGGTTGCCGTTGGTGACGTCGAACAGATACACGAACTCGTAGCGGTGGGTGATGGCGGCCATTGATAAGTCTCCAAGGTTCAGTAGATCGGGGCAGTTGAAAGGGGGCGGCTCAAGCAGCCTCGGCGTCAGGCGCGTCTGAATCCTTGTCGGGCTTTCTGAAGCGCGCCTCTGACTGGTGGTAGTAGCCAATTGCGAAGCGGCCTTGGTCCTGCAATGCCAGGCTCTTGGGAAAGTGCGTTGGCAACATGCCCACGATTTCGCGCAAGTCCTTTTCAAGGTTGACGGCGATGCCAGGCTTGTCCTTGCGCAGGCGTGCCAAGTGGTTCTGCACGTTGCGCAGCAGCACGGGGAATACCAGCGCCGGCGTGGCCGACGCGGCACCGAAATAGCGATCGCGGATGGTGGCGTTCACGCTGCCACCCAAGGCCGCGCGCTGCGCGTTTTCCAGCGTGGCGAACAGCCGGCCCAGCAGATAGGCGGGATGGGCGTCTTGAGGGTCGAAGCTCATGGAAATCTCCTTGGGGAATGAGGCACCGGTGGAGTGGGATGACGACAGCCGTGCATCGCGATTCAGTACCGCCTTGCACAAGGCCACGCGCAGTCCACTGATGTCGCCATCGTTGCGAAAGCGCATGACCAGGCTGGACAGCACGCTTTGCGGATAGCGTTGGCCGGTCAGGATGGCGCGCATCAAATCGCCCGCCAAGCGCGGAGACACATCATCCGACTTGTGTTTGCCGTCTCGGCTGGGGGCGGTGATCAAGGCCAGTCGCCATGGGCTGGGTGGTTTTTTCCATGGCGTCGGCTCCAGCGCCAGATCGAGGGCGTGCCGACGCAGGCGCGCGGTGAACAGGGCCAGCGTATCGTGCAGAACGAAGCGGATCGACAGACGAGAGGCGTTGGGCGCCAGGCCGAGCACCACCATGCGGGTGCCTGGTTGCAGCTTGGGGTCGATGTCTTGCAGCGGTGCGCCGTGCGCGATCATTTCGATCGCCCGCGCAAGCTTCGCTGTGGCCTGCTCGTCGGTGTCGGGCAGGTCGCTCATGAACATCGAGCTGAACAGCGATTCGGCGGCCTCGGCTTCCTCGCTGTCCGGTGTTTCAGCCCAGAACACCACCGTCGTGTCGCCGACCGAAAAGCGCTGCCGGTTGCGCTCATCGCGCCGCAGCAGGTGGTTCAGCATGGTGGTGTAGGCAAAGGCTGCTTGCTCTGACACGGGTGCGTTGTCGCCCTGCACCTTGCTCCACGAGTTGAACGACTCCTGGTTGAACGAAACGATGGAGGCGCCGGAGCTTTGCGCGCCGTTCACGCCCTTGATGGCCGGGTGCAAGCGGGCCGTGGGCGCCACTTCGCCAGTGATCAGGCACATCACCTGGCTGGCTGCATCAGCGATGCCGTCGCTGGCCAGCAGGCGCGCTCGCACCGCGCGCGCGGCGGGCCGTTCGTGCAGAAAACCTGGGTCACCATCCAGTCGGAACACCACGTTGGTGTCCATCATGTCGGCATGAAAGGGCGTCGCATCAAAGCGCTCAGGCGTCCAGGCGTTCAAGAAGCGACACAGCGCCTGCAAGCCTTCATCGGCTTCGTGGCCCAGCATTTCCAGGTGAAGCTGCTTGAACGCCTCATGTTCCTTGTTGCTGCGTTTGCTGGACAGGCTGACGCCGAGTACGTAACTGGTCTTGTCCCAAAGGAAGCTCGGTGAAATGTCGGAGGCACGCTTCTTGGGTTGCGGCACGCTCAGCGAGCGCGGCAGCGGCTTCTTGCCCGATGTATCGAGCAGTGGAATCGCCTGCAACGGCTCGCCAGCGGCCGATAGCACCACGCAATAGCTGATCTTCTCTTGGCTGTACCCGAAAGGCGACAGGCCTGGTTCACCACGCGCCAGCAGGCGTTCGTACTGGTCGTTCAGCAGTTGCAGGATCATGACTTGACCTCGTCGCTGTGCCAGGGCGGTACGTCGATCACCCCGTCCTGCATCACGGCGCGGAAAAAACGCGGTGTGCTGCCGTGGTCGTGGTCGATGTCCAGCAGCATCCAGCCCAGGTCGCGCTCGCCCTGCAAGCTGGCATCTGGTGCGGGCGGCGCCGCATCACCCTCGATCAGGGCGAAATGTGCGTCGAACTCCCGCACACCCAGGCAGGGCTGCTGAAAGCACTGCCCCTTGCGTGCCCGGCGGTTGAAGATGTCCAGATGCTTGCCCACGGAATCATCAGCACCGGCCTTGGGCGTGAGGGTGAAGTGCGCCTCGATCACGTAACCCACGTCGCGCAGCACGGTGGCGGCGCGCTGCTGGCGGTCGTCTTCCACCACATTGCGCAGTCCGTTCAGCGCGCCCGCCTTCATGGCCTTGGTGACTGATGACGGGGCTATCTTGCCGCCCACTTCGTTGCGGCGGATGGTCTCGAACCGGATGGGCTTGAGCACGCGAATGCGGTTCACCTGCCAGCGGATGGCCGGCTTCCAGTGGATGGCTTCCACGATGGCGCGCGCGGCCGATGGCGTGAGCACGTCGTAACTCACGCGTTCTGCCTTCATCTCCGGGCGAGTAAACAGTGCCCGCTCGCCCCAGACGTGTAGCTTGATGCCGTAGCTCACAAGTCTCCTCCTGTCTCCAGCTTGTTCAGATTACAGTCTGCTCACTTTTCATGAATACCGGGTTATCCCAGGTCAAACCGCAGTGGTCGTCATACAAAGAAGGGTTGACCAGCACCATGAACTGACTGCCCCATTTCTCGGGCGCGATGGTCTGGATGGCGCCTGCTGAGAGCAGCGCATCGTGGCCTTTGCGGGGCACTTGCACGGTGTAGCGTTGCAGCTTGCGCGCGATGCCGAACGCGCCGGTGGCAAATCGCAACTCGTTGATCGCATTGCGCGCGGTGTCGTCGAAGGGCACGATGATGGGCAACTGCGCGTTGTCGATCAGACGGTACAAACGCTTCAAGGTCTCGAACGGCAGGCTGTCGAGCTGGGACTCGCGCAGCAGGCCCAGCAGGTCTTTCTCGTCCAGGGCTTCAATGCCTTTGCTCCAGTACAGCTCTTCAAAATAGTGCTGGATGGCGGCGGGTTGCAGCGGGTCATCCTTGAAGCGCCGCAGCGTACCCTTGGCAACCTCCGCGCATTGCTTGAGTACCGGTGGTGGTTTCCATTGCCCAGGGTCCACGCCAAACACCAGCACTTCGCTGGCCTGCGGCTGCCACAAACCTTCGCGGTTGCAGCGGCCCGCGGCCTGGGCAATGGAGTCGATGCCCGCTTCGGCGCGCAGCACAAGCGGAAACGACACATCGACGCCGGCCTCAATCAGGCTGGTAGACACCACGCGGCAAGGTTTGCTTGCTGTCAGCCGCGCGCGAATGTCGTTCAGCACTTGCGTGCGGTGCTCTGCACACATCAGTGTGGTGAGGTGGCGCACGCCCTCGCTGTCGCGCAGCAGTTCATACAAGGCGCGCGCATGCTGACGGTTGTTGACGATGCACAGCGCCTGCGGGCTGGCGCGCAGGCGTTCGGCAAGCTGCTCGTCACTCAGCAACGGTTCGTGCCGCACGGTGACGCGGCGCAGTTCGTTGAAGAGCTGTTCCGGTTCAGGGGCCAGTTCGCGCGGCTGGTCGATGAGATCGCTGAAACGCGCGTCCGACAGCGCCGGCTGCGTGGCGGTGCAGAACACGATGGAGCAACGGTAGTTGCGTGCCAGCTCGTCCAGCGCAGCCAGCGTGGGGCGCAGCAGCGGCAGCGGAATGGTCTGCGCCTCGTCCAGCACGATCACGCTGCCCGCGATGCGATGCAGCTTGCGGCATTGCGCCGGGCGGTCGCCAAACAGGCTTTCAAAAAACTGCACGGCGGTGGTGACGATGACCGGTGCGTCCCAGTTTTCCATGGCCAGGCGCAGCTTGTCGCGTGCCTCTTTGGCTTGCCGTGGGTCATCGGCGAAGGCGCTGTGGTGCTCCAGCACGGCCGCGTCGCCCAGTTCACCGAAAGCATCACGGAACACCTTGGCGTTCTGCTCCACGATGCTGGTGAACGGAATGACCTGGATCACCCGGCGCAAGCCGTGCTGCACCGCGTGGTCGAGCGCGAATGCCATCGATGCCAGGGTTTTGCCGCCACCAGTGGGTACCGTGAGCGAGAACAGGCCGGGCGCCAGGGCCGCACGCGACCGTACTTCATGAAGGATGCGGGCGCGGGTGGCATTCAGTGGAGTGGGCCGCGCGTCTTGCTGCTTGGCGTGCAGGTGCGCATCAAGCGCGGCGCGCAGGGGAGGCAAGTCGCTGGCTTCGCTGGGCGGGCGGCGCGGGGTGCGGTGGGAATCCCATGCGGCATAGAAAGATTCGGTGTCGAGAAAGTCCGCGTCCACCAGACACGAAAACAGCATGCGCCCAAAGAAGGCCATCGAAAAAAGTCTGAAATCTTTGCTGCGTGGCCGGATTTGGGTGGGCGGTGCGATGTGGTCGGGCAGCGTGATTTCACGCTGCCAGTCCGGCAACAACGCGGGCAAACCGCTGCCGTCCAGCCGCTGCGCCAGCGCGGTGCGCTGGCTGTCGGCTGACCATTGGCCGTCGGCCAGGCCGGCGTGGTGGCCAGCAATGGCGTACGCCATCAGCTGCCCGAGCGGCCCGTAGCGTTCCAGTGCCACGATGGCGCCGCGGCTGGCGTGATCCACGTGCTGTGTCTGGCCGGAAATGTGGGCCTGGAACTCGCGCGTGTACTTGCCCAGATCGTGCAGCAGGCCCGTGACGCGAGCCATGTCGCCCGCGCCGAACGCTTGGGCGAACTCGGCGGCCAGCGTGCCGACGGCGCTCAAGTGCGCGGAAAGCGGTTGCCAGTAGGAGGTGGGCTGCTCTTTCAGCGAGTGGGCGAAAACGCGCGGCGTGGCGTCCGTGCTTTTGGAGTCTGGGTTCGTGGTGATGTTGGTTTCGTCCATTGTGTTGACGCTTGCGTCATGTGATTTCCCTGCCGACCGAGGCGAATGCGGCACGGCTTTGACTTTGTACCCTGTCATCGTGAAACCCATGGCATTTGCTGCGTGCCAGCAGGTGAAGTGGCTGACGGCGCAGCTCGATGAATTGAACCTGGAAACGGCAGTTGGACGCGACCGAGCGTGCTGCGATGGGCGCGCCCTGCAAGGGCGAACAACGCCACACGGCGCGGCTACCCGTTCAGCAGCCTTTTCAAATCCTTGAGCAGCAGAAAAAGATGGTACGGGTCGGTGGCACTGGGCTCGAAGTCCCAGCTTTCATACCACTGGCGGGCACGCAAATCCTTGGCGTGCACCAGCAGACAGCGGATACCGGCGATGTCGGCGGCCTGTGCGGTGCGCAGCAGGGCGTCCTTCAGAAGGGCGCGGCCCAGGCCCTGGTTCTGATCAATCAAGTCAATCGCCAGGCGCGCCAGAATCATCACCGGCACCGGGTGGCGCGCCAGCCCCTTGCGCACGCGCTCGGGTGAGGAGGGGTGCTCCACGCTGCCCACCGCCAGGCTGTAGTAGCCCGCCACGCGCCAGCCTTCGGCGCACACGTAGGTCTGCGCACTGTGTGCGTGCTGGTTGTGCAGCGAGTGGCGTTGCAAGTATTGGTTGAGTGCGGGCTGGCCGCAGTCAAAGCCGTCCACCACATGCCGGGGCGACAGCTTGTGGATGGCGCTGTAGCGTGCGCTCAATCCAGCGCACCTCGCTCGCGCAGCAATTGCCGCAGGCGGGGCTTGTCTTGCACGGGGCGGTCCAGGGCGTCCTGAAAGGCTTGCCAAGCCGCGTCGTCCAGCACGAAGCGGTGACGGTCGGCCAGTGCTTGCGTGGCGGCGGTGATGCCGGCGTCCAGCAGAAATTCGCTCACGCTCTTGTGCCGGGTGCGTGCCGCATCTTGCAGCAACTGCTTGACGGCGCTGCTGGCGCGCACATCGATGCGCTCGGTCTTGGTGGTGGATACGGTGGACATGGCGGTGATAGGGCAGAACGATCCGGCCATCATTGTAGTCAAAGTTGTCCGGCCAGTGTCCGGTCAAAATGTTCGCTGCTGGCGCTTCCGGTGCCAGGGTGGCGCGGCTTTCATTACCTCCGAATCACTGCGTGGGGTTGAGTGAATCGTCCTCGCTGCGCGCCTTGGTGCACCAGATGCAGTTGCAGCGGCCCATGCCTTCGGTCGGGCCGAGTATTCCACCGCGCCATAGCGGCAACTGCCGCAGTGGGTTTTCTTCATGGCCGCCTTCTGGGCCGTCGGTGAGCGGATCAGGCGTTTCTATTGGCCTGTTGCTCGGCCATCAGCTTGTCGTCGATTTCATTTGAGCGCAGGTTGGCCGGGCGGGCCTGATGCAGTTCGGCAAAGCGCGTGAAGGCCGGGCGCGCTTCCAGCAGCTTGAACTGCATGTAAAAGCCGACAAACGAGGCCACCAGCAGGTCGGCGGCGGTGAAGTGATCGCCGGCCAGGTGCTGGCGATCCTTCAGCGCGCCTTCCAGCGTGTCGAGCAGATCGGCCTCGGTGCCGAAACCGGCCATGCGCGCGTCGGGCATGGCGCCGCCGCTGGCCTTGGTGGTCATGAGCTGCTCCAGCGGCGCCATGAAGCTGATCCAGCGGTAGTAGGCGCCGCGCTCAGGCGCGCCGGCGGGCGGTGCAAGCTTTTTCTCGGGCGCCAAGTCGGCCAGGTACATCACGATGGCGGCGACTTCGGTCACCACCACGTCGCCGTGCCGGATGGCAGGCACCTTGCCCATGGGGTTGATGGCGCGGTATTCGGGCGCCTTCATGGTGGTGCCGTAGTCGAGCAGCACGGTGTCGTAGGGCAGGCCGGTTTCTTCCAGCATCCAGCGCGCGGTGCGGCCGCGGGACATGGGGTGGGTGTAGAAGGTCAGCGGGGCGGTCATGCTGTGTCTCCGTTAAGTTCAGGTGGGCGGGTTCCAGGCCATGGCCTCGATTTTGTGGCCCTCGAGGTCACGCACGAAGCAGCCGTAGTATTCGTCGCCATAGTGTGGGCGCGGGCCGGGCGGGCCGTCGCACTGGGCACCGTGGGCCAGCGCGGCTTGGTGAAAGGCATCAACCTGGGTGTGGCTGGTGGCCAGAAAAGCCACATGCACGCCATTGGCCGTTTGCGCAGCGGTGCCATCGTGCGGGCGCTGGATCCAGAACTCGGGATAGGCGCGGCCGTAGGCGATGGCTTGATGCTCGCTCAAGTCCAGCACGCGGCGGATGTCCAGGGTGGCGAGCACGGCGTCGTAGAACGCCACGGCGTCCTCAAAGCGGTTGGTGCCCAGCGACACATGCGAAAGGGCAGAGGGTGGGGTGGACATGCATGGCTCCTGCAAGGAGATTGAAGGGCACAGTCTGCGGCAGGCGCATGACAGTTTCTGGCAGCAGTGTGCGGGCCAAGCCCATGGCGGCGGAATCTGCTGCGCAGGTTCTGCCCTACGCGGGGTGCCGTGCGTTTTCGAATCAATAAGGGCAGGTTTTCAAGATTTCTTGTTCGTCGAAGGATCAGCATTTTCCAAGTCCGTCATGGCGGCTTGGCGGATGGTGGCGCAACGATGGGCCATGCGGGGCTGGGCGTGCCCGTGATGCGATGCGCCTGGGCGCGTAGTGGCGCCTATCGTCGCCAAGGCCGATCTCACGGCAGCATGAAGGCATTCGCAGCTCGGTGGCGGCATTTCAGGGAAGGCCGCTTTGGGATCATCAATCCGCGAAGTGATCGAAGGCGCGCGCGGCCAGTGGGGTGGAGTGGCCTTGGGCGTTGATCATGCGCAGGCCGGCTTCTGCCTCGATGCGGCCGATGCGCGTGACCGGGGTGGCGGCGCGCTGGGCGGCGGCCTGCACGGCGGCGCGGGCGGCCGGTGGAGCGGTGAAGGCGAGTTCGTAATCGTCGCCACCAGTGAGGATGAAGGGTAGCAGGTGTTTTGAGTCAAACTGGCCTTCAGTGCCCGTCAGATAAGCGCGAGCAGCTATCAAATCAAAAGCTGTTGCGGCCGTGATGGCCGCACCCACACGGCTGGCCTTGAGGATGTGGCCCACGTCGCCGGCCAGGCCGTCGCTGATGTCGATGGCGCTGTGGGCGATGCCGCGCAGCGCCGTGCCCAGCGCCAGGCGCGGGGTGGGGCGCTCCAGCCGCAGGCGCGCGGCGGCCAGCGCCTCGGGCGGCAAGGCGAACTCGCCGCGCAGCGCGCCCAGTGCCAGCCGCGCGTCGCCCAGCGTGCCGCTCACCCACAGGTCGTCTCCCACCTGCGCGCCGTCGCGCCGCAGCGCCTGGCCGGCGGGCACCTGGCCGAAGACGGTGATGCAGAGCGTGAGCGGCCCGGCAGTGGTGTCGCCGCCTACCAGCGGGCAGCAGTGCGCGTCGGCCAGCGTCAGTAGGCCGCCCGCGAGGGCGCCCAGCCAGGCTTCGTCACGCGCTCGCTCGGGCGGCAGCGCCAGCGCCAGGGTGCAGGCCAGCGGCTCGGCGCCACAAGCGGCCAGGTCGCTCAGGTTGACGGCCAGCGCTTTGTGGCCCAGCGCGGCGGGGTCGGCGTCGGCGAAGAAGTGGCGGCTCTCGACCAGCATGTCGGTGCTGACGGCCAGTTGCATGCCGGGCGCGGGCTGCAGCAGGGCGCAGTCGTCGCCAATGCCCAGCGCTACCGGGTCAGGGGCTTCTGGCGCGGCTAGGCGGGGTGTTGAAGCGGCTCCCCGTTTGAAGAACCGCTCGATCAGATCGAATTCACTCATCACGGTGACGCCTCGCCATCAGGTCATCGCATGACCCGGGCCACGCCATCGGCCAGCCGTCGCACGCGGCCGGTGCGGCGCAAGGCGGCTTTCAGAAAGGCCATCATCAGCGGCCCGCTGTCGAGCACGCCGTCGGTCGGGTCGAAGCCATTGGCGTGGAACTCGGGGTGCCACTGCACGCCCATCACGAACAGGTGCCCGGTGTGGCGAATGCCCTCGGGCACCCGGTCGATGGGGCTGCGCGCTTCCAGCACCAGGCCGGTGCCCAGCTTGTCGACGCACTGGTGGTGGATGCTGGTGACGCGGCGAGGCTCGTAGCCGTAGATGTCGGACAGGCGCGAGCCGGGCATGAAATGCACTTCGTGGATCAGCCGGTCGTAGCGATCGGTGTCGTTGTGCAGCACCGCGCCCGGCCACTGGCTGGGGATGTCCTGGATCAGCGTGCCGCCGAAGTACACGTTCAAAAGCTGGCAGCCGCGGCAGATGCCCAGCACGGGCTTGCCGGCCTTGATGAAGCCGTCGAGCAGTTCCAGCTCGTACTCGTCGCGGATGGGGTCGTATTCGGCCTTGTCCTGCCAGGGTGTCTGGCCGTAGGTGGCGGGGCTGATGTCGATGCCCCCCTGCAGCACCAGCCCGTCCAGGCTGTCCACCAGGTCGCCGACGGGCGGGCGCTTGCGCAGGTTGGGGATTCGCTGGTCGATGAAGGGAATCATCAGCGCCACCACGCCGTGCGACATGATCCATTGCGCCATGCCGCTTTCCAGAAACTGCAGCCGCTTGGTGGGCAGTCCCAGGCCGGCGGGCGGGTTGTGCAGCAGGCGGGCGGAAATGCCGATGCGGAGGGTCATTTTTCTGGGTTAGGCGTTGGGCGTTGGGCGTTGGGCGATGAGATTAGCCGGCTTTCACGCTGAACGCTCAACGCCGATCGCTGAACCCTTCAAGCGGCGCTCCGGAACCGCAGCGCCGACTGCCGGATGACTTCGCCCAGCAACTGCTCCTTGCCCTGGCGCTCGCGCAGCCAGCGGGCATCGTTGCGGTTGTCGTGTACGGTCTGCCTCAGCATGGTCAGCGCCTGCTCGGCCCGGCACTGCTCGGCGAAGGGGCGCAGCCGGTCCATGGTGCTCAGCAAATGATCGCGCAACGGCAGGTGCTGACCGGTGGGCGGATCGACGTAGACCGCGTCCAGCCCGAAGCGGCAGGCCTGAAAGCGGTTGTAGCTGTAGACCAGGTAGTCGTCCTCGCAAGGCGTGAACGGGCGTTCCTGCTGGAACCAGGCCGCCAGGGCCTGCACGTAGCCGGCCAGCGCGGCGGCACGCTCCACCGTCAGCGGGGTGTCGAACACGCGCACCTCGATGGTGCCGTACTCGGGCTTGGGGCGGATGTCCCAGTAAAAGTCCTTCATCGACTGCACCACGCCGGTGGCCGTCATCTTGTCGAAGTAGTGGCCGAACTCGTCCCAGCTCAGCACGCAGGGCGCGCGGCCCGACAGCGGAAAGGCGAACACCGAATTGAGCCGCGCCGAGTCGAACGCCGTGTCCTGCCCCTGCACGTAGGGGCTTGAGGCCGCCAGCGCGATGAAGTGCGGGATGTAGCGCGACATGCAGTGCAGCGTGTAGAGCGCGGTGTCGGCGTCGGGGCAGCCCACGTGCACGTGCTGGCCGAAGATGGTGAACTGCTTGGTCAGGTACCCATACAGCGCCGACAACTGGTGAAAGCGCGGCTTGTCGTAGATGCGCTGCTGGTGCCATTGCTGGAACGGGTGCGTGCCGCCGCCCACCACGGCGATGTTGAGTTTGTCGGCGCAGCGCACCAGCGCGTCGCGGATCTGCGTCAACTGGGCCAGCGCCTCGCCCGAGTCGCGGCACACGCCGGTCGATACCTCGATCATGCCCGCCGTCATCTCGGGCACCACGCTGCCGGGCAGGTCGTGCCGCGCCATCAGGCGCAGCATATCGTCGGCGTAGTGCGTCAGGTCGTAGTCGTTGGTGTTGACCAGTTGCAGTTCCAGCTCCACGCCCAGCGTGAGCGGCTCGGACGGGCCGAAGGCTTCCAGTGTCATGGCCGTGGCTCCTCGCCGCCGGGCGGTGGCGGGCCGGCCTGGCGCCATGGGCGCACCGCCTCGCCGGTGCGCACCAGCGCGAAGCTGACCAGCGCCGCGCCCAGCAACTCGGTGATCAGGATCGTGGGCAGCGCGATGGCCGCCACCTGCGCGCCGATGCTGTGCGAGGCGCTCACGAACTGCGAGGTCAGCAGCAGCGCCACCGACGACATCGGCACCATGGCGATGCCGACCCAGAAGGCCTTGCGCATCGTCATGCCGCTGCCCGCGCTGGTGACCAGCAGGCTGGCCACCTTGGCCAGCAGCCGCACCCCGATCAGCACCAGCGCCGCCCAGGTGATGCCGCGGCTCCAGTCGGCCTGCGCCGCCATGGACGACACCAGCACGAACATCAGGATGTTGAGCATCGACGCCGCCGTGCCCATCTGGCGCGGCCACACCCAGGGCCGGGGGTGGAACTGCTTGAGCAGGATGCCGCCCAGCAGCACCGCCAGCGGCGCCGAGCCGCCGAACGGCACGGTGATGATGGCGCAGACGGCGATCAGCGCCAGCATGACGATGGCCGTGTCCTGGCTGGTCGGGTGCAGGGCGCGGAAGGCCAGGGCCAGCAGCGCCGCCAGCGCCGCGCCGAACAGTAGCGACACGCCCAGCACCACCGCCGACGATGCCAGCGCCGCCACCAGCGTGCCCTCGCCCCGGTCGATGGTGCGCAGCATGGCGGTGCCCAGCGTCAGCGCATACAGCGTGTTCAGCGTCGCCAGCGCCAGCGCGCGGTCGGTCACCGGGCCGTTGGCGCGTAAATCGCCCACCACGCGCACCAGCACGGCGGGCGAGGCGGCCATGGCGATCACCGCCAGCGCGCGCACCACCGGCGTGTCCAGCCCCAGCGCGCGCATGGCCAGGTAGGCAGCGGCGTAGGTCAGCAGCGATTCGGCCAGGCTTTGCACCAGCACCATCGGGTTGTGGCGGAACCAGCGCAGCGGCAGGCGCGCGCCGGCCTCGAACAGCAATACGGCGATGCCCAGCTCCAGCAGGAACAGGCCCACGCCCGACAGCGGCCAGGCCGCGCCGGCAAAGCCCAGCCACCCCGTTAGCGCGCCCACCACGGCGTAGCCGATGATCTTGGGCAGCCGCGTGGCGCGTTGCACCAGGTGGCCGGCCAGCGCGGCCAGCGCCAGCAGCAGCGCCCATTCAAGGGCCTGCGGGCCGGCGGCCCAGTGCAGGGGGTTGGCCCAGGGGGCCGTCCATGAAGTGGTCAAGCGGGGCAGTCTCCGTCTGGATGGGTGACCATGCTAACGCGCGTCGTCCTGGGGCGCGACGGGTGGCGATGGCGCATGCCGCACCCGCACCGGCAGCACGAAGGAGTGCGGCTGCCGCAGCGCACGCCAGCTCAGCGCGGCGTACAGGCGCCGCCGGTCCAGGGCGGGCACGTTCTGCGCCGTCAGCGCCAGCTTGAAGGCCAGGGTGAAGCTGGCCACCAGGTTGGTCAGGCCGGTGATGGCGATGCCGCCCAGCGCCCACCACAGCGCGGGCTGGCCCAGCACGCCGGCGCCCAGTTCGTGGATGGCGGCGGCGATCTGGCCCGCCACCAGGGTGACGTGGCGCACCTCCATCGGAATGCCGAAGAAGCTGACGATGGGCGGCACCAGCCCCAGCATCAGGCCCAGCGAGATGTTGGCCGTCCAGCCCGACACGTGGTTGCGCCAGTACAGCCCCCAGCGGCGCGCGCGCTCGGCGCCCAGCCGCGCGGTAACGCGCGGGTGGTAGGCGATGACGGAGTCCAGCCGGTGGAACACGAACCAGTTCTCGGCCCAGCCAGCGATCAGGCTGGACAGGAACAGCAGCCCGCCCGTGGCCGCCGCGTACAGCACCGTGGGCCCCAGCAAGTGGTGCTGCGCCAGGATGTACTGCGCGTGGTACGTGTCCATCGCCTGGCCCCGGCCCAGCCAGGCCAGCGCCATCGACAGCGCGAACACCACCGGCATCACCAGCCCCACGTTGCCCAGGATGGCGACGGTTTGCGAGCGCAGCAGGTACACCACCTCGTCGACGAAGCTCTCCACCGCGTCGGGCGCGTTCATGTCCTTCAGCCGCGCTGCCATGGCCGGCGCCGTCATGGCCGGCTGCTTGGTGGCCACCGTCCAGCCCAACAGCATGATGATGACGAAGGACACCGCGTAGTTGATGCCGCTCCACCAACCGCCCCAAAACGCCGACAGGCCGATGGCGCCAATGGCCAGCTTGATCCAGGTGGTGAAAGCCAGCAGCCCGCCGCCGCCCGCGGCCGCGCCCAGCAGGCGCCAGTAGTCGCCGGCGCTGCGGGTGATGTAGTGCTCGCCCGTCTCGGCGTTGCGCTCGGTCACCTTGGCGGCCAGCAGCTCGGTGCTGGTGGCCAGCAGCGCGCGCAGGCTGTGGCTTTCGCGGTTGACCTTGACCAGGTGCGACAGCAGCTGTGCCGTGGCCTGTGCCGGCGCATCGGTCTCCAGGCACAGCAGCAGCGCCTTCGCGCGCAGGATGCGCTGGCGCATCTGGCGCATCTGGAACTCGATGTGAACCGAGATGCCGTGCTCCTCCAGGTGCGTGTACACCGTGGCGGCGGCGGCGCGGCAGGCGTCGAGCTGCTCGCGCAACTGGCCCGATGCCACCAGCGCCGGCGCGCTCTGGCGTCCGTGCGCCACCACGGCCTCGCGCAGGGTCTCGAAGACGATGGGCAGGTCGAGAAACGGGCGCTTGGCCTTTACCTGGGACGACAGGCGCGCCCGCACGTCGGCCGACTGCCCCACGGCGCTGATCTGGCTGATGGCCGAGGCCAGTGCGTCCAGCAGCGTGCGCAGCGCGTAGTCGCCCACGTCCGGGCGGCGGCTGTCCGGGTCGGTGCGAAACAGCGTGGTGCGCAGGCGCCGCAACGTGCGCTCGTCCAGCGCGCGCAGCCACTTGGCATCCAGTTCGCTGGGAAAAAGCTGGCCGAACAGCTCGCTCAGGTCGGTGGTGTCGGGCGACATGGGCAGCAGCTTGCGGCGCAGCCGGTGCGCCAGTTCGCTGCCGAACGAGCCATGCGGCGCGAAACCCAGGTGCGCCAGCAGGGGCGTGGCGTCCAGGTCGGAGAGAAACTCTTCCCACCAGTGGTGCCACAGCTTCAGCCAGTCGGGCCGCACCTCGGCGGCGTCGATCAGCATGCGCACGCGCGCCACCGCCACGTCGGGATTTTCGGTTTCGCCGCGAATCCAGTCGAGCAACCTGATCAGCCACAGATGGCGCTCGGCCACCGGCGCCTCGGGGTCGAGCGAGCGCAGCAGTTCAATCAGGTCGAGCTGGGGAGTCGCCATGTGAAAGAAAGGTGATGCGTCAGTGCAGCACGCGGGCGCTGTCGCCGGTGCCGGTGCCGCCGCCGGCATCCAGCACGAACATCGGAATCTCGGTTTCGAAGCGCTCGCCGTCCGCCGCCACGCAGAAATAGCTGCCGTGCATGGTGCCCGTGGGCGTGCGCAGGCGGCAGCCGCTGGTGTATTGAAACGATTCGCCCGGCGCCAGCAACGGCTGCTGGCCCACCACGCCCAAGCCCTTGACCTCCTCGACGTGGCCGCGCGCGTCGTTGATGACCCAGTGGCGCGAGATCAGCTGCGCCGGCACCTCGCCGGTGTTGTGCACGGTGATGGTGTAGGCGAAGCCGTAAAGCCCGTGCGCCGGCTCCGATTCGTGCGGCAGGAACTGGGGCTCGACCTCGACCCTGAACTGGTATTTCGGCATCCGGCGATGGTAAATGACGCATGACCGCGCTGCGCGCGATGACGTCGCCGCTAGCGCGGCCTTCATGACGAAATGACTGGCATTCGCAAGATCATGGCGGCGCAGCCGCCGCCATTGATGGCCGAAGGCCGAGGTCATTTCGTCATGCGCTGCGACAATCGCCGCCATGAGCACCACCTACCGCATCGCCCCGTCCATCCTCTCGGCCGACTTCGCGCGGCTGGGCGACGAAGTGAAAAACGTCATCGCCGCTGGCGCCGACTGGATCCACTTCGACGTCATGGACAACCACTACGTGCCCAACCTGACTTTCGGCCCCATGGTCTGCGCTGGCCTGAAGCCGCACGCCAAGCGGCCCGATGGCACGCCCGTGCCGATGGACGTGCACATGATGGTGCAGCCGGTGGATGCGCTGGCGCAGGCCTTCGCGCAGGCGGGGGCCGATTTGATCAGCTTTCACCCCGACGCCACGCCCCACGCGCACCGCAGCGTGCAGGCCATCAAGGCGGCGGGCTGCCAGGCCGGGCTGGTGTTCAACCCCGCCGCGCCGCTGGATGTGCTGGACTGGCTGATCGACGAGATCGACCTGATCCTGATCATGAGCGTGAACCCCGGCTTTGGTGGCCAGGGCTTCATCGACAGCGCACTGCGCAAGGTGGAGGCGGCGCGCAAGCGCATCGACGCCTCGGGCCGTGACATCCGGCTGGAGGTGGATGGCGGCATCAAAGCGGCCAACATCCGCCAGGTGGCCGATGCGGGCGCCGACACCTTCGTCGCCGGCAGCGCCATCTTTGGCCAGCCGGACTACGCGGCCGTCATCGCCGACATGCGGCGCGCGCTGGCGGCGTGAGAGCGTCAAGCAGGCTTTCAAAATGACACATGACTTCGCTGCGCTTCAACCTAGAAACGGCAGTTGGATGCGCCCAGCGCGGTGCGATCGGGTGCATAGCGCGCTCACCCAACAGGTGAACGTGATCGAAGCCGTGAAAGCCAGCGTTCATGCGGGTTGCCCAAGGATGGTGAGCGGTCAACTGCCGTTTCTAGGTTCAATGACAACAAGGAAGCCACTCGTCATTGGTCATGAAATTTGAAGCCATCCTGTTCGACTGCGACGGCGTGCTGGTTGACAGTGAGCCCATTACCCATGGTGTGCTGCGCGACCAGTTGGCCGAAAGCGGTTGGGACATGCCCCTTGCCGAATGCATGCGTCACTTCATCGGCCGCACCGTGCGCAGCCAGGCGGCGCTGATCGAATCACGCACTGGCCAGCCGCTGACCGACGAATGGATGGCGCGCTTCTACGTCCGGCGTGACGAGTTGCTGCGCGCGCACCTGCAGCCCATCGACGGCGCGCTCGACGCCGTGCGCGCGGCCCATGCGCACACGGGCGGGCGCATTGCGTGTGCCTCGGGTGCTGACCGCGGCAAGCTGGAACTGCAACTGACCAAGGTAGGCCTTGCCGAGTGGTTTGGCGCGCACGTGTTCAGCGGGCACGACCTGCCGCGCAGCAAACCTTTCCCCGACGTGTATCTGGCCGCCGCGCAATCGGTCGGCGTGGCGCCCGCCCGCTGCCTGGTGATCGAGGACACGCCCACCGGCGTGCAGGCCGGTGTGGCCGCGGGCGCCACCGTGTGGGCTTACGACCCCACGGGCACCCAGGCTGACGCGCTGCGGGCCGCTGGTGCGGATGCGCTGTTCGCGTCGATGACCAAACTGCCCAGGTGCTGGTAGCACCGGCTATTGATTCGAAACAAAACGTCTCGCCGATTCTTCAACGCGGCCCCGCTCCCACAGAAGAACGCTCCAAAAAAGAGTTTCTGCGAAGAGCCTGCAAGCGTCCAGGGCCGGCTCACTTCAGGAACGCGTCGTACCCCGTCTTCAGGATCAGCGCTCCCACCACCACGATGAATACCCCGCGCACGAAGCCGGCGCCGTGCTTGAGCGCCAGCCGCGTGCCGATCAGGCTGCCGGCCACGTTGGCCACGGCCATCACCAGGCCGATCTTCCACCACACGTGGCCCTTCATGGCGAACAGCGCGATGGCGGCGATGTTGGTGGCCACATTCAGTAACTTGGCCGAGGCCGAGGCGTTGAGGAAGTCGTAACCCAGCAGCCGCACGAACAGAAAGATGAAGAAGCTGCCCGTGCCGGGGCCGAAGAAGCCGTCGTACCAACCGATCACGGCGCCAATGGCGCAGGCCAGCAGCGTTTCGCGCTCTTGCGTGTGGCGCGGCGCGTGGGTGCGGCCCAGGTCTTTCTTGGCCAGCGTGTAGAGCAGCACTGCCAGCAGAATGAAGGGCAGCGCGCGGCGCAGGAAGGTGGGGTCGATCAGCGTGACCACCCAGGCGCCGATGAACGAACCCACCAGCGCCGCGCCTGCCGCTGGCAGCAGCACCGCCCAGCGCATCCGCACGCGGCGGCTGTACTGAATGGTGGCGATGCTGGTGCCCCAGACCGATGCGCTCTTGTTGGTGCCGAACAGCGTGGCTGGCGCGGTGCTGGGGTACACCGCGAACAGCGCCGGCACCAGGATCAGCCCGCCACCGCCCACGATGGAGTCGATGCCGCCGGCCAGCAGCGAGGCCAGCGAGATGAGAACCAAGTCCATCAAAGAAGCGGGTTGCTATTTGTTTGGTAGCTTTCAGGGCTTGATTGCTGGGCGCTGAAGGCTGAAAAGGCCATGATCATACGATGAGTTGCCGGCCTGCCGGGCAGACAAAAAAAGGGCGCCGTTACGGCGCCCTCTGAAAAATTTCTATGAGTGATTTTCTGGATTACTTACTTACTTGTTGTGGTGGTCTTGGTTGTCTCCTCGGCCCCTGGGGCGCTGCGCAACCGCCGCGCCCGAGTGAGGCCAATGTAACTGTTGCCGTGCCCCGCCGCATTGGGGCTTGCCCGTAGAAATGAGGGTCGGCCAAGCCGTTTTGGCGTGCGTTCGATGTACGACGCGTACTTTTGGGTTCGGCCTTTCAACCCATTGAGAGTTTCGTAATTCAGGACAAGCCTATGTCATGCCTTCACCTCATCCCGT
>JAUNUR010000054.1 GCA_030538085.1 Pseudomonadota bacterium
CGCGCGCGCTGGTCGAGGCCCGCGTGGATGCCGACCGCATGCTGCTGGCCACGCAGAGCGCGCTGGATGCCGATGGCGCCTTGCTGTCGAACGAAGAACGCGCCGAAGTCGACGCGCTGATGCTGTCGCTGCGCAGCATTGCCGCCAACAGCGCGGATGCCGCCGCCATCGAGGCCGCCACCAAGGCGCTGGCCGATGGCACCGAGGCGTTCGCCGCCATGCGCATGAACGCCAGCATCCAGAAGGCGCTGTCCGGCAAGCGCGTCGAATCCATCTGATCAAGGTCCAGCCATGCCCACCATCAAGGTTCTTCCCCATCCCGAGTACTGCCCCGAGGGCGCCGAAATACAGGCCAACGTGGGCGACTCGATCTGCGAGGCGCTGCTCGACAACGACATCCCCATCGAGCATGCGTGCGAGATGAGCCGCGCCTGCACCACCTGCCATTGCATCGTGCGCGAGGGCTTCGATTCGCTGAACGAAGCCGAGGAGGAGGAAGAAGACCTGCTCGACCGCGCCTGGGGCCTGGAGCCGCAGTCGCGCCTCTCGTGCCAGGCCATCGTCGGCAAAGATGACCTCACGGTGGAGATCCCGCGCTACTCGATCAACCACGCGCGCGAGAATCACTGAAGCCGATGCCCGGCACCACGCGTCCGGCGTCAATGCCGAACTCATGAATTGATAGTGGCTTGCGCCTGCCCATCAATGATTTCAAGAGAAAATGGTATGAAATCGTTTGTGGACGAGCGCGAGCAGCTATTATTTTGATAATCAACGCGCCACACCCATGTCCCGCCAGATCGTCCTCGACACCGAAACCACCGGCCTCTCGGCCGAAAGCGGCGACCGCATCATCGAGATCGGCTGCGTCGAGCTGCTGAACCGCAAGCTCACCGGCAACAACCTGCACTTCTACATCAACCCCGAACGCGACAGCCACGAGGACGCGCTGAAGGTGCACGGCATCAGCAACGAATTTTTGCGCGACAAACCCAAGTTCGCCGAGGTGGCCGACGAGATCCTGCGCTACCTCGAAGGTGCCGAAGTCATCATCCACAACGCGGCGTTCGACATCGGTTTTCTTGACAAGGAGCTGGAGCGCCTGGGCCGTGGCGCCTTCACCAGTTTCGTGGACGGGGTGACCGACACCCTGGTCATGGCCAAACAGTTGTATCCCGGCAAGCGCAACAGCCTGGACGCGCTGTGCGACCGCCTGGGCGTCGACAATTCCGGCCGCACGCTGCACGGCGCGCTGCTCGACGCCGAACTGCTGGCCGACGTTTACATCAACCTCACGCGCGGCCAGGAGGCGCTGCTGATCGACCTGGGCGATGTGGGCGAGCAGGGCGTGACGGGCGAGCGCATCGACTTGAGCGTGTTCGATTTGCCCGTGCTGGCGGCCAACGCGCAGGAACTGGCCGCGCACGCCGACGTGCTGGCGCAGATCGACAAGGCCAGTGGCGGCAAGCTGGTATGGCAGGGCGAACCCGCGGCTGCCAGTTGACCGGCCGTTTACTGGTATATAATTCCATACTTCGCCGAATACGCGAAACGGGTGATTAGCTCAGCGGTAGAGCACTGCCTTCACACGGCAGGGGTCACATGTTCGATCCATGTATCACCCACCAGATCAAAACAAGAACGCTCCGAGGTGACATGCTTCGGGGCGTTTTTTCTTTTGGTGCACTGCACGGTGCCATTCGGAGGATTCCATGCTGCTCGACGCCGATGACTGCCAACTGGTGCTGATCGACTACCAGGCGCGCCTGATGCCCGCCATTCACGATGCGCCAGCCGTGCTGGTCAACGCGCGCCGCCTGGCGCAGATGGCCAGGCTGGTGGAGGTGCCCGTGTGGGCGACCGAGCAGAACCCGGCCAAGCTAGGCGGCACCGACGAGGCGCTGGCCGCGCTGTGCGACCGCATCGTGCCCAAGATGGCTTTCAGCGGCGCCGATGCCCTGCAGCCGCTGCTGGCACCGCCCGTGCCTGCGCCGCGCGGCAACGCGCGCAGCCTGCCCAAGCACCTGCAAAAGCCGGTGCAAGCCGCGCCCGAGCGTGGCACGGTGGTCATCGCCGGCTGTGAAACCCATGTGTGCCTGTTGCAGACCGCGCTGATGCTGCTGGAGGCCGAGTGGGACGTGTGGGTGGTCACGGATGCGAGCAGCTCGCGCACCGAGCGCAACCGCGACGCCGCTTACGACCGCCTGGCCGGCGCCGGCTGCGAGCTGGTGACGACCGAGATGGTCGGCTTTGAATGGCTGCGCGATTGCGAGCACCCGCAATTCAGGGCGTTGCAGGCCCTGGTGAAGTAATCAAGCACGCCTGGCGCAGTGTTGGCGAAGGGCGTGCTGAATGTGTTTTATTCGGAGTTTTCATTCATGGTGACAGCCAAGGAAAGGCGCTTGCAGCGTGATGCTGCCCAAATGGCGGCTGCGGTGCCGCAGGTGGTGGCGCACCGCGTCGGCCGCATGATGACGGCGGGCGTGCTGCCCAACGGCCGCGACCAGCAGGAGTTCTACCTGATGGGCGCCGAGAAGGTGGCCGCCTTCCACGAATCGTGGATGGCCATGTCGCACCAGACGCTGGCGGCGCAGCAGCAGTTCACGATGTGGTGGATGCAGACCTGGTGGAAGGTGGCGCTGGGCGGCTGGATGAACCCGCCCACGTTCCAGCACTTGTCCACCAGTGCGCAGAAGCGCCTGCTGGGTTCCATGCTGGACGTGACGCACCATGGCATCACGCCGGTGCGCCGCCGCGCGGTGGCCAATGCGCGGCGCCTGAGCCGCGGCGCGCGCTGAGCTTGGCGCCAGCTGACTTGCCTGTTCTGTAAGAGCCTGCTCACAAGTCAGCTTGATCGCCAAGAAGCCTCATTCCCATTCCAGATCAAAGCTGCAATACCTCGTCATTCCGGCGAAGACCGGAATCCAGACGGCGTGTGCGGGGAAACATGATTCCCGGCCTTCGCTGGGATGACGGTGATTGACCCCGTGAAGTGGCAATGGAATCAAGCACTGCTTGTGGGAACGGCCTTGGCCGCGATGGCAGCGCTTGGCCCCGAGCCAAGACTTATCGCGGGCAAGCCCGCTCCCACAAAAAGCGATGGAAAGCCGCATGCATGCATGCGCTGAAGCTGAAACTCGTTGATCAGCAAGAAAGTCAGTCTCCCGAAAGCGCGGCGCGCTCATAATTAAAAATTCAGAAATCGGTGACCAGCGGGTATCCATGCCGGCTGGGTAGACAAAAAAGGGGCCGAGGAGACAACATGAGCAGCTACGCCGACTTTTATCGGCGCTCCATTGACGAGCGTGACACTTTCTGGGCCGAGCAGGCCCGTCTGATCGACTGGCAGACGCCGCCGCAGACGATCTGCGATTACAGCAACCCGCCGTTCGCCAAGTGGTTCGTGGGCGGCACCACCAACCTGTGCCACAACGCGGTGGACCGCCACCTGAAGGACCGCGCCGATCAGCCGGCGTTGATTTTCGTCTCCACCGAGACGAATCAAGAAAAGGTCTATACCTTTGGCGAGTTGCACGCTGAAGTGCAGCGCATGGCGGCGGTGCTGCAAGACCTGGGCGTGGGCAAGGGCGACCGCGTGCTGATCTACATGCCCATGATCGCCGAGGCGGCCTTCGCCATGCTGGCCTGCGTGCGCATCGGCGCGCTGCATTCGGTGGTGTTCGGTGGCTTCGCGTCGGGCTCGCTGGCCAGCCGCATCGAGGATGCCGAGCCCAAGGTGGTCGTCAGCGCCGATGCCGGTTCGCGCGGCGGCAAGGCCGTCCCCTACAAGCCGCTGCTGGACGAGGCCATCCGGCTGTCCGCGCACAAGCCGGGCGCGGTGTTGCTGGTCGACCGCGGCCTGGTGCCCATGAACCTGGTGGAGGGCCGCGACCGCCTGTGGGCAGCCGAGCGCGACAAGCACCTGAACGCCCAGGTGCCCTGCGAATGGGTCGAAGCCACGCACCCCAGCTACACGCTCTACACCAGCGGCACCACCGGCAAGCCCAAGGGCGTGCAGCGCGACACCGGCGGCTACGCGGTGGCGCTGGCCGCGTCGATGAAACACATCTACGACGGCCGCCCGGGTGAAACTTATTTCTCCACCAGCGACATCGGCTGGGTGGTGGGGCACAGCTACATCATCTACGGCCCGCTCATCGGCGGCATGGCCACCATCATGTATGAGGGCCTGCCCACGCGGCCCGACGGCGGCATCTGGTGGAGCCTGGTCGAGAAGTACAAGGTCACCGTGATGTTCAGCGCGCCCACGGCGGTGCGCGTGTTGAAGAAGCAGGACCCGGCGTTGCTGAGCAAATACGACCTGTCCAGCCTGCGCGCGCTGTTTCTGGCCGGCGAGCCGCTGGACGAGCCTACGGCGCAGTGGATCAGCGGCGCGCTGAACAAGCCCATCATCGACAATTATTGGCAGACCGAAACCGGCTGGCCCATCCTGACGGTGTGCAACGGTGTCGAGCCCACGCCCACCAAGTTCGGCTCGCCCGGCAAGGCCGTGTACGGCTACAACGTCAAGCTGCTCGACGACCATACCGGCGCCGAGCTGACCGGCGCCAACCAGAAGGGCGTGGTCGCCATCGAGGGGCCTCTGCCCCCCGGCTGCCTGCAGACCGTGTGGCGCGACGACGCGCGCTTTGTCGACACCTACTGGTCCAGCGTGCCGGGCAAGCTGGTCTACAGCACCTTCGACTGGGGTATCCGCGACGAGGATGGCTACTACTTCATCCTTGGCCGCACCGACGACGTGATCAACGTCGCCGGCCATCGTCTGGGCACGCGCGAGATCGAGGAGGCCGTGGCCAGCCATCCCGGCGTGGCCGAGGTGGCCGTGGTGGGCGTGGCCGACGCGCTCAAGGGGCAGGTCGCCATGGCCTTCGCCGTGCTCAAGGACAGCAGCGTCCTGGGCGACGAGGAGGCGCTGCTCAAGTTGGAGGGCGAGGTGATGAAGCTCGTCGACGGCTCGCTGGGCGCGGTGGCGCGGCCAGCGCGCGTGCGCTTTGTCCATGTGCTGCCCAAGACACGCTCGGGCAAGGTGCTGCGCCGCGCCGTGCAGGCCGTGTGCGAGGGGCGCGACCCGGGTGACCTGACCACCATGGAAGACCCCGCGGCGCTGCAGCAGATCAAGGACATGGTCAGCGGCAACGCCTGAACCGCTTGACCCTGATCCGTGCGTGGTCTTGTGACGCGGAGAGCGCCTTGGTCACGTCCCCGTCAGGCTTCGGTGGCACAATCTTTTATTGCGAAGTATCCCGGCCCTTCCCAGCCAGTCGCGTCCGCCAACCGGTTCAGCCGTGACGCGGAAGGTTTTTTTCACCAGCTCGAGCCTCCTGCAGGGGGGCGAAAGGTCAGCGCAGCAATGAACGAGACGAAATCCGTCTATCAAACCTACCAGGGCAACACCTATCTCTTCGGCGGCAACGCGCCGTATGTCGAGGAGATGTATGAAAACTACCTCGCCAATCCCGGCAGCGTGCCCGATTCGTGGCGTGAGTATTTCGATGCCCTGCAGAACGTCCCGGCGGTCGATGGCAGCAATGCCAAGGACGTGCCCCACCTGCCCGTCATCAACGCCTTCGCCGAGCGCGCCAAGGCCGGTGGCACCCAGGTGGTCGTGGCCTCCGGCGCCGACTCGGAGCTGGGCCGCAAGCGCACCGCCGTCCAGCAGCTGATCGCCGCCTACCGCAACGTCGGCGCCCGCTGGGCCGACCTGGACCCGCTCAAGCGCGCCGAGCGCCCCGACATCCCCGAGCTGGAGCCGTCCTTCTATGGCTTCACCGACGCCGACATGGAAACGGTGTTCAACACCAGCAACACCTTCTTCGGCAAGGACACCATGCCGCTGCGCGATCTGCTGAACGCGCTGCGCGAAACCTACTGCGGCACCATCGGCGCCGAGTTCATGTACATCACCGACCAGGCGCAGAAGCGCTGGTGGCAGCAGAAGCTGGAGAGCGCGCGCAGCAACCCGCAACTCAATGCCGAGCAGAAAAAGCACGTGCTGGATCGCCTGACCGCCGCCGAGGGCCTGGAGCGCTTCCTGCACACCAAGTACGTCGGCCAGAAGCGCTTCTCGCTCGAAGGCGGCGAGAGCTTCATCGTCTCGATGGATGAGCTGATCAACCAGGCCGGCACGCAGGGCGTGCAGGAGATCGTGATCGGCATGGCCCACCGTGGCCGCCTGAACGTGCTGGTCAACACCCTGGGCAAGATGCCGGCGATGCTGTTCGCCGAGTTCGACCACACCGCGCCCGCTGACCTGCCCGCTGGCGACGTGAAGTACCACCAGGGCTTTTCCAGCGATGTCAGCACGCCCGGTGGCCCGGTGCACCTGTCGCTGGCCTTCAACCCCTCGCACCTGGAGATCGTGAACCCGGTGATCGAGGGCAGCGTGCGCGCCCGCCAGGACCGCCGCGGCGACACCGAGGGCGACAGCGTGCTGCCCGTGCTGGTGCACGGCGACGCCGCCTTCGCTGGCCAGGGCGTGGTGATGGAGACGCTGGCGCTGGCGCAGACGCGCGGCTACTACACCGGCGGCACCGTGCACATCGTCATCAACAACCAGATCGGCTTCACCACCAGCGACCCGCGCGACACGCGCTCCACGCTGTACTGCACCGACGTGGTGAAGATGATCGAGTCGCCCGTGCTGCACGTCAACGGCGACGACCCCGAGGCCGTGGTGCTGGCCACGCAGCTGGCGTTGCAATACCGCCAGGACTTCAACCAGGACGTGGTGGTCGACATCGTGTGCTACCGCAAGCTCGGCCACAACGAGCAGGACACGCCCATGCTGACCCAGCCGCTGATGTACGCCAAGATTGGCAAGCATCCCGGCACGCGCAAGCTGTACGGCGACAAGCTGGTCACCCAGGGCGTGCTGCCCGAGGGCGGCCCCGAAGAGATGGTGGCCACCTACCGCGCCGCCATGGATGCGGGCAAGCATACCGTCGATCCGGTGCTGACCAATTTCAAGAGCAAGTACGCGGTCGACTGGACGCCCTACCTGAACCAGAAATGGACCGACGCGGCCGAAACCGCCATTCCGCTGGCCGAGTGGAAGCGCCTGGCCGAGCGCGTCACCACCGTGCCCGAGGGCTTCAACGTCCACACCCTGGTCAAGAAGGTGCTGGAAGACCGCGCCGCCATGGGCCGGGGCGACATCAACGTCGACTGGGGCATGGGCGAGCACATGGCCTACGCCAGCCTGGTGGCCAGCGGCTACCCGGTGCGCCTGTCGGGCGAGGACTGTGGCCGCGGCACCTTCGTGCACCGTCACGCTGTGCTGCACGACCAGAAGCGCGAGAAGTTCGACGAGGGCACCTACATCCCGCTGGAGCACGTGGCGGACAACCAGGCGCCGTTCGTCGTCATCGACTCCATCCTCTCGGAAGAGGCGGTGCTGGGCTTTGAATACGGCTACGCCTCGGCCGACCCCAACACCCTGGTGATCTGGGAGGCGCAGTTCGGTGACTTCGCCAACGGCGCGCAGGTGCTGATCGACCAGTTCATCGCCTCGGGCGAGGTCAAGTGGGGCCGTGTCAACGGCATCACGCTGATGCTGCCGCACGGCTACGAGGGCCAAGGCCCCGAGCACTCCTCGGCCCGGCTGGAGCGCTTCATGCAGCTGTCGGCCGACACCAACATGCAGGTGGTGCAGCCCACCACGGCCAGCCAGATCTTCCACCTGCTGCGCCGCCAGATGGTGCGCCCGCTGCGCAAGCCGCTCATCATCATGACGCCCAAGAGCCTGCTGCGCAACAAGGACGCCACTTCACCCGTTAGCGAGTTCACCAAGGGCGGTTTCCAGACCGTCATCGGCGACCGGGGCGAGCTGGCGGCAGACAAGGTCAAGCGCGTTATCGTCTGCTCGGGCAAGGTCTATTACGACCTGGCCAAGCGGCGCGAGGAAAAAGGCATCGACGACGTGGCCATCATCCGTGTGGAGCAGCTCTATCCGTTCCCGCACAAGGCCTTCGCGGCGGAAATCAAGAAATACGCCAACGCCACCGAAATCGTGTGGTGCCAGGACGAGCCGCAGAACCAGGGCGCCTGGTTCTTCGTGCAGCACTACATCCACGAGAACATGCTGGTGGGCCAGAAGCTCAGCTACGCGGGCCGCGCCGCATCGGCATCGCCCGCGGTGGGCTACGCGCACCTGCACCAGGAGCAGCAGAAGGCGCTGATCGACGCCGCGTTTGGCCGCATCAAGGGCTTCTCGCTCCAGAAGTGATGGCGGTGTGGAGCACGGGGCGATCCGCGTTGAGCGCCCCGTGTCTTCCGCGCCAAGCGCTCAACGCCGAACCGTATTTCTCAAAGAATTGGAACCCTACAAATGGCTATCGTTGAAGTCAAAGTCCCCCAACTGTCCGAATCCGTGGCCGAGGCCACGCTGCTGCAGTGGAAGAAAAAACCCGGCGAGGCCGTCGCCGTCGATGAAATCCTGATCGAGGTCGAGACCGACAAGGTCGTGCTCGAAGTGCCCGCGCCCGCCGCCGGCGTGCTGACCGAGATCGTGCAGGCCGATGGCGCCACCGTGGTGGCCGATCAGGTGCTCGCCCGCATCGACACCGAGGCCGTGGCCGGTGCCGCCGCCCCCGCGCCGGCGGGTGCGCCTGCCGCTGCCGCCGCGCCCGCGGCAACCCCCGCTGCCGCCCCCGCCGCCGCCGGTGGCAGCAAGGCCGGCATCGCCATGCCCGCCGCCGCCAAGCTGATGGCCGACAACCAGCTGGCCGCTGGCAGCGTGCCCGGCACCGGCAAGGATGGCCGCGTGACCAAGGGCGACGTGCTGGCCGCCGTGGCCGGTGGCGGCGCCAAGCCCGCCGCCATCCCCACCGGCGTGCCCACCAGCGCGCTGCCGCAGGTGGCTGGCCCCGCCGCGCCCAACCTGGGCGACCGCCCCGAGCAGCGCGTGCCCATGACGCGCCTGCGCGCTCGCATCGCCGAGCGCCTGCTGCAATCGCAGGCCACCAACGCCATCCTCACCACGTTCAACGAGGTGAACATGCAGCCGGTGATGGAAATGCGCAAGCGCTTCCAGGAGAAGTTCGAGAAAGAGCACGGCGTCAAGCTCGGCTTCATGAGCTTCTTCGTCAAGGCGGCGGTGCACGCGCTGAAGAAGTTCCCGGCCATCAACGCCAGCATCGACGGCAACGACATCGTCTACCACGGCTATTTCGACATCGGCATCGCCGTCGGCTCGCCGCGTGGCCTGGTGGTGCCCATCCTGCGCAACGCCGACCAGATGAGCTTCGCCGACGTCGAGAAGACGATCGCTGAATTCGGCAAAAAGGCCGCCGAGGGCAAGCTGAGCATCGAGGAGATGACTGGCGGCACCTTCTCCATCAGCAACGGCGGCGTGTTCGGCTCGATGATGTCCACCCCCATCATCAACCCGCCGCAGTCGGCCATTCTGGGCGTGCACGCCACCAAGGAGCGCGCCGTGGTCGAGAACGGCCAGATCGTGGTGCGTCCCATGAACTATCTGGCGCTGAGCTACGACCACCGCATCATCGACGGCCGTGAAGCCGTGCTGGGCTTGGTGGCGATGAAGGAAGCGCTGGAGGATCCGGCGCGCCTGCTGTTTGATATTTGATGAAACGTAGGGCGGGCATTCATGCCCGCGTTAACGCATCCGATCACCATGGCGCGGGCACAAGTGCCCGCCCTACTTGGCTTTTCAGGGTGACGATGCTGGTGTTTTCCGCTTTTCTGTCCCCGACTTGGGCGGCCGATTTCCCCGCGAGGTTTTCGGTCACCTGCCCGAACTTATTGCAGATTCCGCCCGATCATCCCGATAGGGTGCATTTTGAGCAGGCATGCAATGAACTCACTAAGGTGAAGTATTCACTGGAGCGCGTCGGAGACGATTCGAAAGTAACCCCCTCGCTTTCCAGTCTGTCTGAACACCACACGTTATTTAAACCTAATCGATCTTTTCGTCCATATGACTGTGTGACTGCGCCTTTTATGGCGCTGTGCAAAGTGCCAGTTGGTGAAGGCCTCAGGATTCCCGGAATGGATTTTGGCGAAACCTTGAAATCGAAATATGGTTTCATCTTGATTGTTGACTTGGTGGGTGTTTTTGACTTGAAGCCGGAGCCTGAGGTTCAAAGGAACTAGGTCACTGGTATTTGTCGTACTTCTTCTTTAACGGAAATTTCATGAGCAAACAATTCGACGTCATCGTCATCGGCGCCGGCCCCGGCGGCTATATCGCGGCCATCCGTGCCGCGCAACTGGGCTTCAACGTGGCCTGCATCGACGAGTGGAAAACCGCCGATGGCAAGCCAGCACCCGGCGGCACCTGTACCAACGTGGGCTGTATCCCGTCCAAGGCGCTGCTGCAAAGTTCGGAGTATTACGAGCACGCGGGCAAGCACTTCGGCGAGCACGGCATCTCGCTCAGCAACCTGAAGATGGACGTGGCCAAGATGATCGGCCGCAAGGACCAGGTGGTGAAGCAGAACAACGACGGCATCCTGTACCTGTTCAAGAAGAACAAGGTCACCTACTTCAACGGCCGTGGCTCGTTCGTGAAGGCGGTGGATGGCGGCTACGAGATCGCCGTTGCCGGCGACAAGCCCGAGACGCTGACGGCAAGCCAAGTCATCGTTGCCACCGGCTCCAACGCGCGCCCGCTGCCGGGCGTGGCCTTCGACGAGGAGACCATCCTCAGCAACGATGGCGCCCTGCGCATTGGTGCCGTGCCCAAGAAGCTGGGCGTGATCGGCTCCGGCGTGATCGGCCTGGAAATGGGCAGCGTGTGGCGCCGCGTGGGTGCTGACGTGACGGTGCTCGAAGGCCTGCCCACCTTCCTGGGTGCGGTCGATGAGCAGATCGCCAAAGAAGCCAAGAAGGCGCTCGACAAGCAGGGTCTGAAGATCGAGCTGGGCGTGAAGGTGGGCGAGGTCAAGACGTCGAAGAAGGGCAAAGACATCCAGGTTTCGGTGGCCTACACCAACGCCAAGGGCGAGGCGCAGACTCTGGAGGTGGACAAGCTGATCGTCTCCATTGGCCGCGTGCCCAACACCAACGGCCTGAACCCCGAGGCCGTGGGTCTGAAGCTGGACGAGCGCGGTGCCATCGTCGTCGACGATGACTGCAAGACCAACCTGCCCGGCGTATGGGCGGTGGGCGACGTGGTGCGCGGCCCCATGCTGGCGCACAAGGCCGAGGAAGAGGGCGTGGCCGTGGCCGAGCGCATCGCCGGCCAGCACGGGCATGTGGATTTCAACCTGGTGCCCTGGGTCATCTACACCAGCCCCGAAATCGCCTGGGTCGGCAAGACCGAGCAGCAGTTGAAGGAAGCGGGCGTGAAGTACAAGGCCGGCACCTTCCCCTTCATGGCCAACGGCCGCGCGCGCGCGCTGGGCGACACCACGGGCATGGTCAAGTTCCTGGCCGATGCGGCCACGGACGAAATCCTGGGCGTGCACATCGTCGGCCCCATGGCATCCGAGTTGATCGCCGAGGCCTGCGTGGCCATGGCCTTCCGCGCCAGCAGCGAGGACATCGCGCGCATCTGCCACGCGCATCCCAGCTTGAGTGAATCCACCAAGGAAGCCGCTCTGGCGGTGGACAAGCGCACGCTGAATTTCTGATCGCGGGTGAGCCATCGGTAGAACATGGCTCGCGCCGTGTTCTACCCCGTCGAATGAGGCATGCGGGCGCTGAAAAGAGGGTTCGATCTGCTGAATCAGTCGCTAACCAATTGGCACCATCTCTTGGTATCAAAGTAGGAGCTGGTGGCGTATGTAATGTAAGCGCTAACCGGCATTTTCAAGCTTGTTAAAATTTTTCAGGTCCCCCTCTTGTCGAATGCGGTGTCGCTGCATGCGGCGGGGCGGGGCAATCCCCTCATCTTGAGTCAGCTGAAAAAGCATGAACAGTGTGCGTCGAGCCTACGAGGCTGAGTTGAAAGCGCGTGGTTTTCAAAGCGACCCGGCGCAGTTGCGCGCCGTCGATGCGCTGCAGCGCTGCGCCGACGAATGGGCGGCGTACAAGGGCAAGCGCTCCAACCGGTTGAAGAAGTTGCTCAACCACCCCGGCATTCCCCAAGGCGTGTACATGTACGGCGGGGTGGGGCGCGGCAAGAGCTTTCTGATGGACTGCTTTTTCAACGCCGTGCCGATCAAGCGCAAGACGCGGCTGCACTTTCACGAATTCATGCGCGAGGTGCACCGTGAGCTGGCTGGCTTGCAGGGCACGGTGAACCCGCTGGACGAACTGGGCAAGCGCATGGCGGCCAAGTTCAAGCTGATCTGCTTCGACGAGTTCCATGTCGCCGACATCACCGACGCCATGATCCTGCACCGCCTGCTGGTGGCGTTGTTCGACAACGGCGTGGGCTTCGTCACCACCAGCAACTTCAGGCCCGATGAGCTGTACCCCGGCGGCCTGCACCGTGACCGCATCCTGCCCGCCATTGAGCTGCTGAAAGCGCGCATGGAAGTGGTGAACGTGGACAACGGCACCGACTACCGTCGCCGCACGCTGGAACAGGTCGAGCTTTATCACACGCCGCTGGGTCCGCGGGCCGACGCAGCGATGGACGACGCCTTTAACCGCCTGGCCGCCAACGCGCGCGATGACGACCCGGTGCTGCACATCGAGGCGCGCGAAATCACCGCGCGGCGCCGCGCGGGCGGCGTGGTGTGGTTTGATTTCCGCACGCTGTGCGGCGGGCCGCGCTCGCAAAACGATTACCTGGAAATCGCCAGCCAGTTCCACACCGTGCTGCTGTCGGGCGTGCCGCACATGCCCGTGCGCATGGCCAGCGAGGCGCGGCGCTTCACCTGGCTGGTGGACGTGCTGTACGACCGGCACTGCACGCTCATCCTGTCGGCCGAGGTGGCGCCCGAGCAGCTCTACACTGAAGGCCCGCTGGCGCACGAATTTCCGCGTACCGTCTCGCGCCTCAACGAGATGCAGTCGGCCGAATACCTGGTGCTGGAGCACCGCACCGTGGACACCCAACTGACATGAAGCGCGCATTCACCTCCCTGGCGTTCCTGGCTCTGATCGGTGTGTCCGGTTGCGCCTCTCGTGGCGTGGATGCGGGGCCACCTGATCGCGCGCCGGTCACGGTGACCATGCCCGCCCAACTGTCCGACGCGGACTTCGCGCCCTGGCTGGAAGGCGAGCGCGCCCGCGTCGCCGCCACGCGCGAGGCCGTGCAGCAGCGGTTTCATGATGCCGAGCTGGCCTGCTGGCGCCGCTTTGCCGTCAACGACTGCGTGCGCCGGGCGCGCTTGGAGCGGCGCGGCAAGCTGGCGGATTTGCGGCAGGAAGAACTGCTGCTGAATGAGCTGGAGCGCAAACGCCGCACCGAAGAGCGTCTGCGCCAGCTAGAGCAGAAGCAGCAAAAAGCCGCCCCTTGAGGCGGCTTTCTTCATGAGGGCGTTCAGCGCGCCCGCGGCATCAGCGCAGCGGTGCGAAGGCCGAGCCCACGGCGGGCCGGCTGTCTGCCAACGGCTCCACCTTCACGATCGCTATCGACAGGTTGTCACCGCCGCCCATGGCGCGCGATCGGGCCTTCTCGATCAGGAATTCGCTGGCTTCGCGTGGCTGCAGCGAATGCAGCACCGATCCCAGCTCTTCATCCGTGAAGTAGTGCCACAGCCCGTCGCTGCAGGCCAGCAGCGTATCGCCAATCTGCAGTTGCGGGATGTAATGCTTGTCCAGCCGCGCCTCTTCCTCGGTGCCCAGGCAGTGCAGCAGCACGTTGGACTTGGGGTGTACCGACGCTTCTTCAGGGGTCATCTCGCCCTGATCGACCAGCGCCTGCACGTAGGACTGATCCTTGGTGCGGCGCACCAACTGGTTGCCGCGAAAGTGGTACAGGCGCGAGTCACCCGTGTGCACCCAGTGGCACTCGCCGCCGGGGTTGATGAGGAAGGCCGCCATGGTGCTGTGCGGCTCCTGCTCGGCGGCGATGGCGGTGAGCTTGATCACCAGATGCGCCTCCTGGCCAATCTGGCGCAGGATGGAAGTGGCGTCTTCGCTTTCGGGCGAGAAGCGCTCGAACAACTGCCGCGCGGTCAGCAGCACCTGGTCCGATGCCTTGCGCCCCCCGGTGCGCCCGCCCATGCCATCGGCCACCACGCCCATCACGCAGCCGGTCACGCGCGGGTGGGCAAACAGGCCCACCTGGTCCTGCTGATATTCGCGGTCTCCCTTGTGCAAGCCAGTGGCGGCGCTGAGTCGATAGCCGTGGTCCATGTTCTTGTGAGGGCCGGATGGCCCAGCGTGGTCAATGAAGCCGTATTATTGAACGGAAGTCGGCGAGACTTTATTTTTTGTAGCTTTCCAGTGACGGCCAACCTGCATTCCCCCGAGCGCCAGCTCATTGAGCTGCGCATTGAACACGCCGATCTCGACGCCTGGATCGACCGCCTGACCGAGCAGCCGCCGGTCGATCAGCTGATGCTGCAGCGGCTGAAAAAGCGCCGCCTGGCCTTGCGCGACACCATTGCCCGGCTTGAAGCCGCGCTTGACCCCAAAGAGCCCGCATGAGCACGCCGCTTCAGCAGGCGGTGCAATCCACCTTCGCCGACCATGGCCCGCTGGCGCAGGCGGCGGAGGGTTTCATGGCGCGCGAGGGCCAGACACGGCTGGCGCAGGCTGTGGCCCGCACCATCGAAGAGGGTGGCGTGCTGGTGGCCGAGGCCGCCACCGGCGTCGGCAAGACCTTCGCCTACCTGGTGCCCGCGCTGCTGTCCGGCGAGCGCGTGCTGCTGTCCACCGCCACCAAGACGCTGCAAGACCAGTTGTTCGGGCGCGACCTGCCGCGGCTGGCGCGCGCGCTGGGCGTGCCGGTGCGCATGGCGCTGCTGAAAGGGCGTGCCAGCTACCTGTGCCTGCACCGGCTGGAGTTCGCGGGCGAAAGCGCGGCGGCGTCGGCGCCGCACCTGCGCCACGCGCTGTCGAAGGTGGAGCGCTGGTCGAAGACCACGCGCACGGGCGATCTGGCCGAATTGCCGGGGCTGGATGAGCGCTCGCCCGTCATCCCGCTGGTCACCAGCACGCGCGAGAACTGCCTGGGCGCCGAATGCCCCAAGTTCCGCGCCTGCCACGTCAACCTGGCGCGGCGCGAGGCCATGGCGGCCGACGTGGTGGTCATCAACCACCACCTGTTCTTCGCCGATCTGGCGATCCGCGAATCCGGCATGGCCGAGCTGCTGCCCAGCGTGCGCGTGGTGGTGTTCGACGAGGCGCATTCGCTCAACGAAACCGGCATCCAGTTCCTCGGCCAGCAACTGGCCACCGGGCAGTTGCTCGACTTCGGGCGCGATCTGCTGGGTGCGGGGCTGCAACAGGCGCGCGGCCTGTGCGACTGGACGCAACTGGCCAGCGGCGTGGAGATGGCCGCGCGCCAGCTGCGCATGGCCGCCGGACAAGTGCGCGGCGCCAGCCGCCTGCGCTGGACGGGCGAGGCGCCCGACGGCATCGACCCCGGTGAATGGCAGGCCAGCCTGTCGCGGCTGCACACGGCGCTGCAGGAGGCCGCCGCCGCGCTCGACACCGTGAGCGAACTGGCCCCCGACTTCGTGCGCCTGCATGAGCGCGCGCTGGCGCTGGCCGCGCGCGTGCAGCGTTTCGCGGCGCCGTGCGACGTGGCGCTGGTGCGCTGGGCCGACGTGAGCCAGTCGCTGCGGCTGATGGAGTCGCCCCTTGACATCGCCGACACCGTGCGCATGCGCCTGCTGGCGGCGCCCGATGCCGAGGGGCGCCCGCGCGCCTGGGTGTTCGTCTCGGCCACGCTGGGCGACGACGAGCGCCTGCGCTGGTTCACCGAGCCCTGCGGCCTGCAGCAGGCCGAGGTGCTGCGCATCGGCAGCCCGTTCGACTACGGGCGTCAGGCCGCGCTGTACGTGCCCACGCACATCGTGCGCCCCAGTGACCCGGCGCACAGCGTTCATGTGGCGCGCCTGGCGGGCGATGCGGCCGCGCGCCTGGGCGGCCGCACCATGGTGCTGACCACCACGCTGCGGGCGCTGCGCGGCATTGGCGATGCGCTGTCGGAGCGTTTCCCTGCTGGCTCGGGCATCGAGGTGCTGGTGCAGGGGCAATTGCCTAAGCGCGTGCTGATGGACCGCTTTCGCGCCGGCAACGCGGGTGGGCGGCCCGGCTGCGTGCTGGTGGCATCGGCATCGTTCTGGGAGGGCATCGACATGCCCGGCGAGGCGCTGCAACTGGTGATCATCGACAAGCTGCCTTTTCCGCCGCCGGGTGACCCGTTGGTGGAGGCACGCTGCCGCCGCATCGAAAGCGAAGGCCGCAGCGCCTTCGCCGACTATTCGGTGCCCGAGGCCGCGGTGGCGCTCAAGCAGGGCGCTGGCCGCCTGATCCGGCGCGAGACCGACACCGGCCTGCTGGTGATCTGCGACACACGGCTGGTGCAAATGGGCTACGGCAAGCGCCTGCTGGCCGCGCTGCCGCCGATGCGGCGATTGGGTACGGCGTCGGAGTTCGATGCCGCGCTGACGGAGTTGTTTTTGTAGGAGCGGGCTTGCCCGCGATGGGGCGCTCGTGCAAGGCGACACGCCCCATCGCGGGCAAGCCCGCTCCCACAGCGGCAGGCTGAGACCATCGCCAGCCGAGGATCGAAACAGAAGGAATCGAACGACCGCGGAGCAGGCCATGCCAGCGACAGCCGTGCGCGGACCTGTGCCGCGCACTGGCTGTGTCCCCCTTCCCGCGAAGCGCAGCGGAGCGAGAGAAGGGGGAAGCGGCGTCAGCCGCTCAGGGGGTTGTTACCAAATTTGCCACCACGGCTTGTCCGCCGCGCGAAAACCGCGCGCCAGATAAGCACTGTTGGGGTAGTTCTGGTCCAGCACGCGCTTGGCGTCGTCGCGCAAGTCGTTCATGCCCAGCTTGTCATAGGACTGGGTGAGGATGTAGAGCGCCTCTTCCAGCGCCGGTGCATCGCGGTAGTCGGCGATGGCTTGCTGCGAGCGGTTGACGGCCGCCACGTAGGCGCCGCGCTGGTAGTAATAACGGGCCACGTGCACCTCGTACTGCGCCAGCGCGTTCACGGTGTAGCGCATGCGGGCGCGGGCATCGGGCGCGTAGCGCGACTCGGGAAAGCGCGTCACCAGTTCGTTGAACGATTCGAACGCCTCCTTGGCGGCCTTCTGGTCGCGTTCGGACAAATCCTGCCGCGACATGAACGAGAACAGCCCCAACTCGTCGTTGAAGTTGATCACGCCCTTCATGTACAGCGCGTAGTCGATCGCTGGGCTGGCCGGGTGCAGGCGCATGAAACGGTCCAGCGTGGCGATAGCCTCGGCCTTCTGGCCGTCCTTGAACTGGGCGTAGGCCTTGTCCAGCTGCGCCTGCTGCGCCAGCGGCGTGCCGGCGGCGCGGCCCTCCAGCGTCTCGTAAAGTGGAATCGCCTTGTCGTAGGCGCCGGAGTTGAGTTCGTCCTTGGCCTCGGCGTGAATGCGGTTGGGACTCCAGCCGGCCGTCTTGTCGACGGGCTTGGTGGAGCAGGCCGACAACAGCGCGGCCAGTGTCAGAACCCCGGCGCTGGCGGCCGATAATCGGGCACGTTGCATCAGTGGCAAACCTTTTGAATCAAGCTCGTTCCATTATATCGGCGGCCTCCGCGGCGACAGGGGATGGCGGCGCGGCGGCGGCGGTGGACGACGAGCTGGCCGACGAGACATCCGGCACCGAATGGCGCACCTTCATGGTGCCCGCCGTGCACCACGGCGACCGGCTGGATCGCGCCCTGGCCGCGCTGGTGCCCGAGTTCTCGCGCAGCTACCTCAGCCAGTTGGTCGAATCCGGCGCGGCGCGGCTCAATGGCCGTGCCGTCGCCAAACCGGCCCACAAGCTGCGCGCGGCCGATCAGCTCAGCATCGAACTGCGTCCCACGCCCATGAGCCAGGCCTTCGTGCCGCAGGCCATGCCGCTGACCATGGTGTACGAGGACGAGCACCTGGCCGTCATCGACAAGCCCGCTGGCCTGGTGGTGCACCCGGCGCCGGGCAACTGGGGTGGCACGCTGCTCAATGCGCTGCTGGCGCATGACGACCGAGCGAAACAGTTGCAGCGTGCCGGCATCGTGCACCGGCTGGACAAGGACACCAGCGGCCTGATGGTGGTGGCGCGCTCGCCCGCCGCGATGGAGGCACTGGTGGCGCGCATCGCCGCGCGCGAGGTGCGGCGTGAATACCTGGCCCTGGCGCACCACCCCTGGCGCGGCCCAGCCGAGCGCGAGGTGGATGCGCCGATTGGCCGCGACCCGCGCAACCGCCTGCGTATGGCGGTGGTGGATCTGGAGCGAAACCCCGGCAAGCCAGCGCAAACGCTGTTCCAGTTGCTGCGGGACACCGAGCAGTTCAGCCTGCTGCGCTGTCTGCTGCACACCGGCCGCACGCACCAGATCCGCGTGCACCTGGCGTATCTGGGTCATCCGCTGGTGGCCGATGGGTTGTACGGCGGCGCGCCCGCGGCCGGCCTGGCGCGGCAAGCGCTGCACGCGCGGCGGCTGGCGTTCGAGCATCCGGTGACCGGCCAAGCGCTGGATTTCAGCGTGCCGCCGCCGGCCGATCTGGCCGCGGCGCTGGCCGCGTGCGGTCTTACAATCCCGATGACGGAATGACCGGCGTGGCTGGTGCCACGCCATGACAAAATGAGTCCGACTTCGATGGGCACCGAGTCATTCCGTCATTGAAGCCGCGTGAGCGGCGAAGTCATTTCGTCATGGGGTTTCCGGGTCAACCCGCCGCCCTTTGAGATTCATCCCTTTGCATCACCCCGCCACCGTGAACTCGACGGAAGCCAAGCGCATCCTTGAAACCGCCCTGATCTGCGCGCAGCAGCCCATGCCCTTGCGCGAGTTCCGCGTGCTGTTCGACGACCAGGTCGGCCCCGATACCGTGAAGAACCTGCTGCTGGAGCTGCGGGACGACTGGGCGCAGCGCGGCGTCGAACTGGTGCAGGTGGCCAGCGGCTGGCGCTTTCAAAGCCGGCCCGAGATGCGCGAGTACCTCGACCGCCTGCACCCCGAGAAACCGCCCAAGTACACCCGCGCCACGCTGGAGACGCTGGCCATCATCGCCTACCGCCAGCCGGTGACGCGCGGCGACATCGAGGACATTCGCGGCGTCACCGTCAACTCGCAACTCATCAAGCAGTTGGAGGATCGCGGCTGGGTCGAGGTGATCGGCCACCGCGAGACGGTGGGCCGCCCCGGCCTGTACGCCACCACGCGGCAGTTCCTGGACGATCTGGGGCTGGAGTCGCTGGACCAGTTGCCGATGCTGGAGTCACCCAGCGAGCAGGCGGCCAGCATGTTCGACGCGCTGGGGGGTGAGGGCGAGGCAGTCGCGGAGGAGGGCGGGGAGTCGCCTGAAGCCGAGGTTGTTGAGACCGTGCCGATGGATGACAAGGTGGGCGAACCCGAGCCGGTGGTGGACAGCCGTGAAGCAGTAACCGCTGCCGAAGCCGCCGCGCCCCCCGATGCTGCGGATATGCCGCCTGAGCCGGTGTCCGGGCCAGTAGTGGTCGCCGACGCCACGCCCGAGGCCCAAATCGAGTTGGCGCCTTCCGATGATCTGCCCACTCCCTCCGACCACACCGAAACGCCGTCCGACGACGCCCCTCCTTCCACCGATGAAGAGCAGCCATGAATACCGACGAGCCGAACGAGTCGATCCCGCCGGCACCTGAAGCAGTGCCCACGCCCCGACCTGCGCGGTCAAAGAAAAAAGCGGCTCCAGCGCCCGTGGAGCAAGCGCCGGAAGCTATGGAAAGCGCAGCGACCGAGACGTCAGACGCCGTGCCCGCCGCCGAGCCAGAAACAACCAAGCCCAAGTCGACACGTTCGAGAAAAAAAGTGACTCCCGAGCAGGCAGAGCCAGCGCCGGAGGCTACTGAAAACGAAGCGCCGGTGTCGTCGCCCGAGATGGATGAAGAGGTGGCGACCACGCCACCCGCCGAGGCCGCGCCTCAGGGTGACGCCGCTGCACAGCGAACTCCGGAGCCAACCCGCTCCGATGTTCCCGAACAACCGGTCGCGTTCGACGACGTCGTCTCCGGCCGTTTCGATGCCGAGGCCGACGCACCCGCTGCTCTTCCGAAGCGCGTGCTGCTGCCCCAACCCGAACAGCCGAAGCTGCACAAGGTGCTGGCGCAGGCCGGCCTGGGTTCGCGGCTGGAGATGGAGCAGCTCATCCTGGAAGGCCGCATCAGCGTCAACAACCAACCGGCGCACATCGGCCAGCGCATCCAGTTCGGTGACCAGGTCAAGGTCAATGGCCGGCCCATCAAGCTGCGCATCGCCCCGCCGCCGGCGCGCGTGCTGGCCTATCACAAGCCGGTGGGCGAAGTGGTCACGCACGACGATCCGCAGAACCGCCCCACCGTGTTCCGCAAGCTGCCGCGCCTGCAGCCGGGACAGGGCAAGTGGCAGTCGGTCGGCCGGCTCGACCTGAACACCGAAGGCCTGTTGCTGTTCACCAACTCGGGCGAACTGGCCAACCGGTTGATGCACCCGCGCTTCGGGCTGGAGCGTGAATACGCCGTGCGCGTGCTGGGCGCGCTGAGCGACGAGGAAAAGCAGCGCCTGCTCGACGGCGTGCCGCTGGACGACGGCATGGCGCAGTTCAGCTCGGTCAAGGAAGAGGGCACCGGCGAGGGCGCCAACCAGTGGTACCGCGTGACGATCAGCGAGGGCCGCAACCGCGAGGTGCGCCGCATGATCGAGTCGGTGGGCCACGCCGTCAGCCGGCTGATCCGTATCCGCTACGGCGCCATGCTGCTGCCGCGCGGCCTGCGCCGTGGCATGTGGATGGAACTGGGCGAGCGCGACATCCGCGCGCTGGGCGAGGCCTCGGGCACGCCCGAGCGCGTGATCCGCGGTGCGCCCGAGCCGCGCATGCAGCCGCAGGACAAGCCGCGCCGCGCCCGCAGCGACCGCGGCCGGGGCAGCGGCCCGCGCCCCAATGTCAGCGGTGGCCGCCCGCAGGACGACGCGCCGCGCCCCTTCGCTGGCGGGCCGCGCCGCCGCAGTGGTGGTGGCAGCGGTGGCGGTGGCAGCAACCAGCCCGATCCGCTGAAGACTTCGCAGGGTTACATCGGCGCCGACAGTTTTCAGCGCCAGCGCCAGAACGCGCGCGGTGGCGCGGGCGGTAAGCGTGGGGGGGCAGGCGGTGGCCCGCGTGGTGGTGGCGGTGGAGCGCGCGGTGGGCGAGGGCGTTGAACCTATTGAGAGTTTCGTGATTCAGGACAAGCCTATGCCATGCCATCACCTCATCCCGTCATTGCGGCGAAGGCCGCAATCCACGCGGTGTCTGCGGGTGAATGCCGTGTCAAGGTGACGCCCCATGGATTGCGGCCTTCGCCGCAATGACGAGGGGATGTGAGGGGTTTTTTCTGATGACCCACGCTGTCGTGATTTTTGAAAACTTCAATAGGTTGAAAGCCCCGTGTCTCGCGCCGGGGGGCCAAACCAGAGGCTTGAAAGTCAGGCGCCGGCCAGCGCGCGCAGGCCGTTCAGATCGAGCAGGTTCAGCACGCGGCCCGAGCCGCTGATCAGGCTGCGTTCGCGCAGGTGGCGCAGCACGCGCGACAGCGTTTCGGGCGCGATGCCCAGTTGCGCGGCGATCATGCGCTTGCGCTGGCGCAGCATCACGGCCAGGCCGCTGGGCGCGTCCTGCATCGGCTCGGCGTGCCGCAGCAGCCATTCGGCGCAACGGGCCTCGGCATCCTTGGCCAGCCGGCTGACGGCCAGTTCGGACTGCTGCCGGTGGGCGCGGGCCACATCGCGCAGCACGGTGCGCGCGGCGGCGGGCAAGGCGCCCAGACCGGCCTGGAAGTCGGCCAGCACCACGCGGCGCAGCTTGACCTCGGAATCGGCGATGGCATCCACCAGCGGCGGCAGGTTCAGCACGGCGCAGGTGGCGTTGAGCCAGCACGGCCCCTCGATCATGCCCAACTGATGGGCCAGCGCGCCGCTGTCGGTGATTCCCAGGGCCACGCGGCCACGGTCGATGTGAATCACGTGCTCGGCATGTTCGGCCCGGCGCATCAGCGTGGTGCCGGTTGGCAGGATGCACGGCTCACCCGGCCAGTCGATGGAGGTGGGAGTCAGCATGCGGTCACTTTGCCGTGCCATCGCGGGCCGGGCATTGACCCATATCAACGTGCATACAAACGTTCAACTCGGAGATGCCCCCAGTGGATATGCCCAGGCGCGCTGCGAGCAGGTGCTTGGCGCGCTGACCGAACGGGTGAGGGTGATCCGGGTTGGGTGGGCTTGATGGCGAAGTGCGACCTTCGCCGCAATGACGGGAAGGGGGAATGCGTTGCGTTCTCTTGCGGCTGCTGGCTGACCAAGACCGTGAAAAGGCTGCCTCTCACAGCACCAGCATGGCCCGGAAGTCGTTGACGTTGGTGTGGGTTGGCCCCGTGACGACCAGGTCACCGAGCGCGTGGAAGAAGCCGTGGGCATCGTGCCGGGCCAGGTGCTCGCGCGGCTCCAGGCCGGCGGCACGCGCGCGGGCCAGCGTGTCGGGTGCGACCAGCGCGCCGGCGTTGTCTTCCACGCCGTCGATGCCGTCGGTGTCGGCGGCTAGTCCCCACACGCGTGGATGCGCCCGCAATGCGACCGCCAGGCCCAGGCAGAACTCGCTCGCGCGTCCGCCACGCCCGGGCGCGGCACCGGCGGGCGGCGCGCGCAGGGTGACGGTGGTTTCGCCGCCACTCAGGATCACGCACGGCGGGCTGAAGGCGCCATGCCCGTCGGCCGTGGCGCGGGCCAGCGCGCCGTGCATGCCGCCGATGTCGCGCGATTCGCCCTCGATGTCGTCGCCCAGGACATGAGCGGCCAGACCCGCATGGCGCGCCGCCGTGGCGGCGGCGTGCAGGGATTGGCGCGGCGTGGCGATCAGCCGCGCGCCGTGCCGCGCCAGGGCCGGGTCGCCGGGCTTGGGTGTTTCCAGCGTGCCGTTTTCCAGCGCCTGCCACACGGTGGTGGGCAGCTCGATGCAGTGGCGCCGCGCCACGGCCAGCGCGTCGGCGCAGGTGCTGGCATCCGCCACCGTCGGTCCGCTGGCGATCACCGACAGGTCGTCGCCCGGCACGTCGCTGATCGCCAGCGTCAGCACCCGCGCCGGCCCGCACGCGGCGGCCAGGCGGCCGCCCTTGATGCGCGAGAGGTGCTTGCGCAGCACGTTCATCTCATGAATGCTGGCGCCGCTGACCAGCAAGGCGTGGTTGATGCGTTGCTTGTCGGCCAGTGTCAGCTCCTCGGCGGGCAGGGTCAGCAAGGCCGATCCGCCACCGGAGATCAGGCACAGCACCAGATCGTCGGCGGTCAGCCCCTCGGTCAGCGCCAGCAACCGGGCTGCGGCGTGCATGCCCGCCTCGTCCGGCACGGGGTGCGCGGCCTCGGCAATCTCGATCCGCCGTGCCAGGCCGGTCGGGTGCAGCGGCGTGTGGCCGTGGCGGGTCACCACCAGGCCGCTCAGGGGCGCATCGGGCGGCCAGGCCGCGTCCAGCGCCTGCGCCATGGCTCCGGCGGCTTTGCCCGCGCCCAGCACCAGGGTGCGGCCCGGGGGTGGGGGCGGCAGGAAAGCGCGCATCACGCGTGCGGGCTGTGCCGCCGCCACCGCCTGCTCAAATAGATACCGCAGGAAGTCGCGCGGCCGCGTGGCCGGATCGGGCGCGGGGCTGGCGGGGGTGGACATGCGCTTACTGTAAGAGGTTGTCCTCAAATTCATCGCGGCAAGCGATTGCCTGGATCGGGGACAAGCGCGGCGCGAGGAGTTTGGGGATAGCCTCTAAGGCGGAGTCAGCAGAAAAAAAGCCCCTGGCGCCAAGGGCCAGGGGCTTTTTCAGTGTGGTGCCGACTGCCGGGATCGAACTGGCGACCTACGCGTTACGAGTGCGTTGCTCTACCAACTGAGCTAAGTCGGCGAAACTGGAACCCGAAATTATAGCGTGGGCCGCGAGCAAAGTGCTGGCTAGGCGGGTTGGGTGTACTTCACTGCGTGGGCAAAAATCCGCGAACACTTCTAAACTGATTGCTCCGCCTTATGAATCAGGAGTTTTCCGATGCTGAAGTCCGACCACATTCTCGATGCCCAGGCGCTGCTGGATTCCCCCCCGGCAACGCCGCTGGTGCCCACGCGCCGCACCGCGCTCAAGCTGGGGCTGGGAGCGGGCTATGCCGCCGCCACGCTGCCTGTCATGGCGCAGACGGCCATCAAGACGCCGGCCGATGGCCTGACGGTGGGTGAGGTGATGATCGACGTGGCGGGCTTCAAGATGCCAGCCTACCGTGCGCAACCCGCCGGCAGGACGGGCTTGCCGGTGGTGCTGGTGCTGTCGGAAATCTTCGGCGTGCACGAATACATCGCCGATACGGCGCGGCGCTTTGCCAAGGCGGGGTATCTGGCCGTCGCGCCTGAGTTGTTCGTGCGCCAGGGCGATGCGCAGAGCTATGGCGAGATGAGCAAGCTGATCGCCGAGGTGATTTCCAAGGTGCCGGATGCGCAGGTGCTGGCCGACCTGGACGCCACGGTGGCCTGGGCGGCGGCGAATGGCGGCAGTGTCGACAAGCTGGGGGTGACGGGCTTCTGCTGGGGCGGCCGCCAGACCTGGCTGTATGCGGCGCACAACCCCAAGGTGAAGGCAGGCGTGGCGTGGTACGGCCGCGTGGTGGGCGACACCAATGCGCTGACGCCGAAAAACCCGGTGGACGTGGCCGCACAGTTGAAGGGGCCAGTGCTGGGGCTGTATGGCGATGCCGATACCGGCATCCCGATGGACACGGTGGAGAAGATGAAGGCCGCGCTGGCCGATGCCGGCGGCAAGGGCAATGCGGCGGCCAAGGCATCGCAGTTCGTGGTCTACCCCGATGCGCCGCACGCCTTCCATGCCGACTATCGCCCGAGTTTCCGCAAGGAGGCGGCAGAGGATGGGTGGAGGCGCGCGCTGGCGTGGTTCAAGCAGCACGGCGTGGCTTGACTGGCCGCAGGCGTTCGGTGCCTTGACAACAAAGCCGCCTGCGGGCGGCTTTGTCGTTGGCATCCATGAGGCAGTGACTGTGGTCTATAGGGGGCATGTGCTTGTCGCCCTTTATCAGAAAGCGCTAGCGGCTATTGAGATTTTTAAAAATCACAGACAGCGCGGGCCATCAGAAAAATCCCCTCATATCCCCTCGTCATTGCGGCGAAGGCCGCAATCCAT
>JAUNUR010000055.1 GCA_030538085.1 Pseudomonadota bacterium
TGAACACCCGTTTCATGCGTCGCGGGGGGCGCAATGCGCCATGCAAACTGATACGCACTGGCTTTCAACCTATTTTTCAACCTATTAAGAGTTTCGTAATTCATGACACGCCATTTGCCCTCACCCCAACCCTCTCCCAGAGGGAGAGGGAGACTTCTTTCTGATGGCTCGCGCCGTCGTGATTTTTGAAAAAATCAATATTAAGAGTTTCGTCATTCAGGACAAGCCTATGTAATGCCTTCACTTCATCCCGTCATTGCGGCGAAGGCCGCAATCCACACGGTTTCCGCAGACCAAGGCCGTGTCAAGGTGACGCCCCATGGATTGCGGCCTTCGCCGCAATGACGAGGGAATGTGAGGGGTTTTTCTGATGGCCCACGCTGTCGTGATTTTTGAAAATCTCTCAAGAAAACGTTTTGTAAGTCATTGATTTTCTTCGGGTACACCGGCCCTGTTGGCAGGGTTGGGTTGCTCAATAGGTTCAACATGACAAATGGCTAATTCATCGTTTGTCATTTGTCATTCGTCATGCGGCGCCAGCCGCAGTCATTGTTCATCGCCTTGAGCGCAAAGCGGCATGAGCGCGTGCCCTGAACGAGCCGAACAAGGAAAACACGGCCGCCGGGTCAGCCCCGCCCGGTCGTTGAGCCTCGCCGTCCGCTCTGTGGCGGCGGCCACGACGGCCAAAGGCACAATGCGGTGTCATGAACATCGTGATCCTCGACGACTATCAGGATGCCGTTCGCAAGCTGGCCTGCGCGTCCCGGCTGGAGCACTATCCGGCCAAGGTGTACACCAACACCGTCAAGGGGCTGGGCCAGTTGTCGGTGCGCCTGCGCGATGCCGAGGTGATCGTGCTGATCCGCGAGCGCACGCAGATCACGCGCGCGCTGATCGAGAAGCTGCCCAAGCTGAAAATGATCTCGCAGACCGGGCGCGTCGGTCCCCACGTCGACGTCGCCGCCTGCACCGAGCGCGGCATCGCCGTGGCCGAAGGCATCAGCTCGCCGGTGGCCCCGGCAGAGTTGACCTGGGCGCTCATCATGGCGGCGACACGCCGGCTGCCGCAGTACGTGGGCAACCTCAAGCACGGTGCATGGCAGCAGTCGGGACTCAAGACGGCGTCGATGCCGCCCAACTTCGGGCTCGGGCAAGTGCTGCACGGGCGCGTGCTGGGCATCTGGGGCTATGGCCGCGTCGGTCAGCTGGTGGCGGGCTATGGCCGCGCCTTCGGCATGCAGGTGCTGGTATGGGGTTCCGCCGAGTCGATGGCCCGCGCGCAGGCCGACGGTCACCACGCCGCGGCCTCGCGCGCCGAGTTCTTCGCCCTGGCCGACGTGCTGTCATTGCACCTGCGCCTGTCCGACACCACGCGCGGCATCGTCAAGCTGGAGGACCTGAGCCGCATGAAACCCACCGCGCTGCTGGTCAACACCTCGCGCGCCGAGCTGATCGAACCCGACGCGCTGGTCAGCGCGCTCAACCGGGGGCGCCCCGGTCTGGGCGCCGTGGACGTGTTCGAGACCGAGCCCATCCTGCAAGGCCACGCCCTGCTGCGGCTGGAGAATTGCATCTGCACGCCGCACATCGGCTACGTGGAACAGGACAACTACGAAACGCTGTTCGGCGCCGCGTTCGACAACGTCATCAATTTCCTGCGCGGCACGCCCACCAACATCGTCAATCCGGGGGCGCTGCAGGTCAGGCGTTGAAGTCCGACGCATCTATAAGAAAGATCGGTCTTCTGCGCTTATGAATCAAGCGCCAGCAGCTATTCATACAATAGCAATGAAAGAACAGTGAGCACCCGCCATCAACCCCTGACCCCAGGGTAACGCCCATCGCGGCCAAGGCCGCTCCCACAGCACCAGGGGCGCGGACGCCAGTCCCGGCCGGCCCCTCGCGTCACGCTTTCGCAAGCCCTCCGCGCGACATGCCCGGGTCGTGCCCTGCCCCATAATCGCCGGCATGGAGACACCTGAATTCAAGACCGTCGGCATCGTCGGCACCGGCGCCATGGGCCGGGGCATTGCCCAGATCGCCGCGCAAGCCGGCAGCACCGTGCTGCTGTTCGACACCCAGGCAGATGCCGTGACCAAGGCGCGCGACTCCGTCGGTGCCCAGTGGGACCGGCTGGTTGAAAAAGGCCGTGTGACCGCCGAAGCCGCCGCCGCGCAGAAAGAGCGCCTGAAGCCCGCCGCCGCGCTGGCCGACCTGGCGGGCTGCGATCTGGTGGTCGAGGCCATCGTCGAGAACCTCGACGTCAAGAAGAAACTGTTCGCCGAACTGGAAGGCCTGGTGCAGCCCACGGCGGTGCTGGCCACCAACACCTCGTCGCTGTCGGTCACCGCCATCGCGGCGGGGCTGAAGCGGCCACAGCAGTTCGCGGGCTTTCACTTCTTCAACCCGGTGCCGCTGATGAAGGTGGTGGAAGTCATCGCCGGCCTGAAGACCGACGCGGCGGCATGCCAGCGCCTGGCAACTTTCGCGCGCCAGATGGGCCACACCCCGGTGCAGGCGGGCGACACACCCGGCTTCATCGTCAACCACGCGGGGCGTGGCTACGGCACCGAGGCGCTGCGCATCGCAAGCGAAGGCGTGGCCGACTTCGCCACCATCGACCGCATCCTGAAAGACCAGGTCGGCTTCAAGCTCGGCCCCTTCGAGCTGATGGACCTGACCGCGCTGGATGTGTCGCACCCGGTGATGGAATCCATCTACCGCCAGTACTACGACGAGCCACGCTACCGCCCCAGCGTGATCACCGCGCAGCGCCTCGCCGGCGGCGTGGTGGGCAAGAAGGTGGGCGACGGTTTCTACAAGTACGTGGACGGCGCCGCGCAGATCGCCGCCGAGCCGGCCGTGCCGCAGGTCGATGAGCTGCCGCCGGTGTGGGTCAGCACCCGCGCCGCGCGCCGCGCCGAGCTGTACCAGCTGCTGAAGGACCTGGGCGCGAAGATCGAAACCGGCCAGTCGCCCTCGCCCCAGGCGCTCACGCTGGTGGCGCCGCTGGGCTTCGATGTGACCACCGTCGCCGTGGTCGAGCGGCTGGACCCGGCGCGTACCGTCGGCATCGACATGCTGGTGGACGACAAGGCCACCAAGCGCCGCGTGCTGGCCACCAACCCCGCCACGCGCAGCGACATGCGCGACGCCGCGCACGCGCTGTTCGCCAAGGATGGCAAGGCCGTCAGTGTGATCCGCGACTCGGGCGGTTTCGTCACGCAGCGCGTAGTGGCCACCATCGTCAACATCGCCGCCGATATGTGCCAGCAGCGCGTGTGCACGCCCAAGGATCTGGAAACCGCGGTCACGCTGGGCCTGGGCTACCCGCTCGGCCCACTGGCCATGGGTGACCGCTACGGCCCGGCCAATATCCTGGAAGTGCTGTTCAACCTGCAGACCGTGTACGGCGATCCGCGCTACCGCCCCAGCCCCTGGCTGCGCCGGCGTGGCGCCATCGGGCTGAGCCTGATGCACGAAGAAGCATGACGGAATGACCGCGGCGCCCGAAGGCGCCCGCGCTGACACAATGACCGGGAACCGGTTGGATTCATGGCGCGCAGCGCCGTCATCGTTGCCGCGCCAGCGGAAACGTCATTTCGTCATCTGAAGGAGCCACGACATGAGCACGCCCCCACCCGACAGCGGCAACGCCAAGCCCCAGGGCATCATCGCCAACCCCGACGCCCTGCTGCAGACCGAGATCGATCGCGTGGTGCTGGAACAATCCGGCCACAGCGCCGAAGAACTGCAGAAACTGGCCGAGCTGGAGCAGTTGCCACCGCTCACCGACGAAGAGCTGGCGCGCCAGGCCGAGGCCGCACCAGGCGCCGACGGCGACCCCTCCACACCCGAATAAGCCAGACCACCCGATCCGATGGCCGCCGAACTGCGCAGCACCTACGAAGACAGCACCATGGTGCTGACCATCAGCAACCCCGAGCACCGCAACGCCCTCGGCCCCGAGATGTACGCCGCCGGCGTCGAGGCGCTGAACATCGCCGAGACCAATCCCGACGTGCGCTGCGTGGTGCTGACCGGCGAAGGCGACACCTTCTGCGCCGGCGGCAACCTGCAGCGCCTGCTGGCCAACCGGCAAAGACCGCCCGAGGTGCAAGCACAAAGCATCGAGAGCCTGCACAACTGGATCGAGGCCATCCGCACCTTTCCCAAGCCCGTCATCGCCGCCGTCGAAGGGCCGGCGGCCGGCGCCGGCTTTTCGCTGGCACTGGCGTGCGATTTGATCGTGGCCGCGCGCAACGCGGTGTTCGTCATGGCCTACAGCAGCGTCGCCCTTTCGCCCGACGGCGGCGGCAGCTGGAGCCTGGCGCATGCGCTACCGCGCCAGTTGGTGAACGAGCTGCTGATGAGCGGCGAACGCATCGGCGCGCAGCGCCTGCACGATCTGGGCGTGGTGGGCCGCCTGTGCGATGCAGGCCAGGCGCTGGGCACGGCGCTGGAGTGGTCTGAAAAGCTGAGCCAGCGCGCACCCAACGTGATGACCAGCATCAAGGAGCTGGTCGGCGAGGCCATCGCCAACGACCTGCCCACGCATCTGGCGGCCGAGCGCGACCACTTCGTGCGCAACCTGCACCACCCCAACGGCGGCATCGGCATCACGGCCTTTCTGAACAAGCAAACGCCAAAATATGAATGACCCCCCTGTGGCGCTGCGCGCCTTCCCCCTGAAGGGGGACGACGCCAGCGGCCGGGCCAAGTCCGCTCCGCGGCGCCCCCGTGTGGCCTGCTCCGCGGCCTTTCGTCCGGGTAGATCGCAACAACAGCGATAACAGCACGCTCGCCGGTCCCGGGGGCGACAATCTCCACTTTCGCAGTCACCCATAAGACAGCCCATGGACGACCCCATTCTTACCATGGAGGAACGTACAGCGATCAACCAGGGTCGCTGGTTTGCCTCCCTCTCCCCCTCGCTTCGTCACGACATTCTTCGATGCGCCTACGTCAAACGCTACCAGGACGGCGACCTGATCACCGCCCGCGGCGAACCACCCGAGCAGTGGATCGCCTGCGCCAAGGGCGCGGTGCGCGTGAGTTCCACCACGCTGACGGGCAAGCAGATCACGCTGACCTACGTGGAGCCAGGCATCTGGTTCGGCGACGTGGCGATGTTCGACGGCGACCGGCGCACGCACGATGCGTATGCGCATGGCCCCACCACCATCCTGTGCGTGGCGCGGGCCGATTTCCACAAGATCCTGGCCGCGCATTCCGAGTTGTACGAGGCGCTGCTGCGCCTGCAGGCACGCCGCATCCGCCTGCTGTTCGGCCAGGTGGAAGACCTGAACACGCTGCCGCTGCGCGCGCGGCTGGCCAAGCAGCTCAGCCACCTGGTGCGCAGCTATGGCGTGCCCAGCCTGTCGTCGGACGACGAGGTGCGCATCACCCTGCAACTGGCGCAGGAAGAGCTGGCGCAGTTGCTGGGCGCCTCGCGCCAGCGCGTGAACCAGGAGCTGAAGACGATGGAGCGCGAGGGCGTCATCCGCATCGAATCGGCCGGCCTGGTGGTCTGCGACCGGCAGGCGCTGATCGCCATCGGCCAGGCGGACGACTGAACACGGCGGCGCAACCGTGGCGCCACCGGCCGGCGGTCGCACTTGTTTTGATAGCTGCTCGCGCTTGCCCCACCTGGGCTCAAGCCCGATTTGGCTTTGAACCCAGGATTTCCGTATGAGCAACCCCGAAGCCTTCGTCGGCACCCGCCCCGTTTCTGAAGCGCACGCTTTCGACATCGCCGCGCTGTCCGCTTGGCTGCAACAGCACCTGCCGGGCTTCGAAGGCCCCTTGAGCGTCGAGATGTTCAAGGGCGGCCAGTCCAACCCCACCTACAAGCTCGTCACGCCCAGCCAGAGCTACGTGATGCGCGCCAAGCCCGGCCCGGTGGCCAAGCTGCTGCCGTCGGCGCACGCCATCGAACGCGAGTTCGCCGTGATGAGCGGCCTGCACGGTACCGACGTGCCCGTGGCCCGCATGCACGCGCTGTGCGAGGACGAGTCCGTCATCGGCCGCGCTTTCTACGTGATGGAGTTCGTGCAGGGCCGCGTGCTGTGGAACCAGACCCTGCCCGGCATGAGCAACGCGCAACGCGCCGCCATCTACGACGAGATGAACCGCGTCATCGCCGCGCTGCACAAGGTCGACGTCAAGGCGCGCGGGCTTGAAAGCTACGGCAAGCCCGGCAACTATTTCGAGCGCCAGATCGGCCGCTGGAGCAAGCAGTACCAGGCCAGCATCACCCAGCCCATCCCCGAGATGGACCGGCTGATCGAATGGCTGCCCGCCAACATGCCCGCCAGCGCGCGCGACGAAGGCCTGACCAGCATCGTGCACGGTGATTACCGCATGGACAACCTCATGTTCCACCCCACCGAGCCGCGCGTGCTGGCCGTGCTGGACTGGGAGCTGTCCACCCTGGGCCACCCGCTGGCCGACTTCAGCTACCACTGCATGTCGTGGCACATCCCGCCGGGGGCGTTTCGCGGCATCGGCGGCGTGGATCTCGCCAGCCTGGGCATCCCGTCGGAGCAGGAATACATCCGCCGCTATTGCGAGCGCACCGGCTTCGCCACGCCCGAGGCGCTGGCGCCGGACTGGAACTTCTACCTCGCCTACAACATGTTCCGCATCGCCGCCATCCTGCAGGGCATCGCCAAGCGGGTCGAGGCCGGCACCGCCAGCAGCGCGCAAGCCAGGGCCAGCGGCGCCGGCGCCCGTCCCATGGCCGAGCTGGCCTGGAGCTTTGCTCAAAAAGCATAGCAAATTACCCAACATTCACGCCGGCCACGGCCGTTTTTAATCTCAAATCACAAGGACGTGAGACATGGATTTCGAATACAGCCCCAAGGTCAAGGAGATGCAGGCCAAGCTGCTCGCCTTCATGGACGAGCACATCTACCCCAACGAGAACGCCTATTACGACGAGGTGGCCGCCAACCGCGCTAAAGGCAACGCCTGGGTGCCTACCAGAATCATTGAAGAACTGAAACCCAAGGCGCGCGAAGCCGGCCTGTGGAACCTGTTCCTGCCTCAATCCAAGCGCGCGCCCGAAGGCCTGTCCAACCTGGAATACGCGCCGCTGTGCGAGATCATGGGCCGCGTGCCCTGGGCGCCCGAGGTGTTCAACTGCTCGGCGCCCGACACCGGCAACATGGAGACCATCGAGCGCTATGGTTCCGAGGCCAACAAGGACGAATGGCTGGAGCCGCTGCTCAAGGGCGACATCCGCTCCGCCTTCCTGATGACCGAGCCGGCCGTGGCCTCGTCCGACGCCACCAACATCGAATGCTCGATGCGCCGCGAGGGCGATGAATACGTCATCAACGGCCGCAAGTGGTGGTCATCCGGCGCGGGTGATCCACGTTGCGCCGTCTACATCGTGATGGGCAAGACCGACCCCGAGGCACCGCGCCATTCGCAGCAGTCCATGATCCTGGTGCCCTCCAACACCAAGGGCGTGACGGTGCACCGCGCGCTCAACGTGTTCGGCTACGACGACGCGCCGCACGGCCACATGGAAGTGGAGCTGAAAGACGTGCGCGTGCCCGTGGGCAACCTGCTGATGGGCGAAGGCAAGGGCTTCGCCATTGCCCAGGGCCGCCTGGGGCCAGGCCGCATCCACCACTGCATGCGCAGCATCGGCGCCGCCGAGCGCGCGCTGGAGCTGATGTGCCAGCGCCTGAACAGCCGCACCGCGTTTGGCCGTCGCATCTCCGAGCAGGGCGTGTGGCGCGAGCGCATCGCCGAATCGCGCTGCATGATCGAGCAGGCCCGCCTGCTGACGCTGAAGGCCGCCTACATGATGGACACCGTGGGCAACAAGGTCGCCAAGGCCGAAATCGCCATGATCAAGATCGTGGCGCCCAACGTCTCCACCCGCGTCATCGACTGGGCGATCCAGGCCCACGGCGGCGGCGGCATCAGCCAGGACTTTCCGCTGGCCTACAGCTACGCTCACCAGCGCACCCTGCGCCTGGCCGACGGCCCCGACGAGGTGCACCGCAACGCCCTGGCGAAGCTGGAGCTGGCCAAGCACAGCGTCGGCGCCGCAGACGTGCAGATGCCGGTCACGCGCGGCAGTTAAGCTACACGGCGCGAGGCGGGGCGCCTGTGCCCCCGCCTGTCATCAGCGGCCATCGGACGGTGGCCGCTTTTTTTGCGCCGGACGACAACCGCTGGTGCTGCCGTGGCGTCCTTATCCGCACACTCTGGAGAGGATCTGGCACTCAGATCAGCCGATAACTAATTGACGCCATTTGTTTCTATCAATTCAGGAGCTTATTGCGCTTGTCAACCGGACGCCAGAGGCCTTATTGATACCAAGAAAAATCTAACAAGTCCCCCCTGCCCTGCGCCCATAACCCCACCCCGCCAGAGCACCGGCCCCGACCGCACAATCCCCGCATCCCCGTTCAACACACTTGGAGCCTGCCCATGATTGACCTCTACTCCTGGCCCACCCCCAACGGCCACAAGGTGCACATCATGCTGGAGGAGTGCGCGCTGCCCTACCGCGCGCACCCCATCAACATCGGCAAGGGCGACCAGTTCACGCCCGAATTCCTGACCATCAGCCCCAACAACAAGATCCCCGCCATCGTCGACCCCGACGGGCCAGACGGCCAGCCCATCCCGGTCTTCGAATCCGCCGCCATCCTGCTCTACCTGGCCGAGAAGGCGGGCCGCTTCATGCCCCAAGACGCGCGCGGCAAATACGACGTGCTGCAATGGCTCATGTTCCAGATGGGCGGCGTCGGCCCCATGCTGGGTCAGGCGCACCACTTCCGCATCTATGCGCCCGAGAAGATCGACTACGGCATCAACCGCTACACCAACGAGGCCAAACGCCTCTACGGCGTGATGGACCGGCGCATCGAGCGCACCGGCGCCTACATCGCCGGCGCCGACTACACCATCGCCGACATCGCCATCTTCCCCTGGCTGCGCAGCTGGGAAAGCCAGGGCATCGACTGGGCCGACTACCCGGCGCTGAAAGCCTGGTTCGACCGCATCGGCGAGCGCCCCGCCGTGCAGCGCGGCGTGCTGGTAATGGCCGACCTGCGCCAGCCCGTGCGCACCGACGAAGAGAAGGAAGTGCTGTTCGGGCAGACGCAATACCAGCGCCGCTGACCATTCCTGCGCGGGGCGGGTTAGAATGCTTGCTTCGTCGGAGCGTAGCGCAGTCTGGTAGCGCATCTGCTTTGGGAGCAGAGGGTCGCGAGTTCGAATCCCGCCGCTCCGACCATTTCTTCTTGTGTTTGCGACACAATCCAAAGGCCCGCCTCACCGGGCCTTTGTTCTTTCCTGGTTTTCCTGTCTGCCCGTAGCTCAACTGGATAGAGCAGCTGCCTTCTAAGCAGCAGGTCGGGGGTTCGAGTCCCTCCGGGCAGGCCAATCATGTCAATTAAATGACAGTTTGGTGATGCGATAGCGAAGCGCCAGCGGATGGGCTAGCATCGGAAAACTTCGGTTACAGACAAAGCGTCTGCTCAACCAAGCCTTGTTTTGGCGTCGGTGGCCGTTTTGTTGGCGGCTCGGGCGCCTTTACCGCATTACCCAGAAGGATCTCGCTCTCATGCGCGCCATCAAAGAAGCCCGGAAATACATCGAACGCAAGCCGGAAAACGACGACGCCAAGACCTTGTCGCGCCTGGTGCTGGCGCTGGAGTCTGAAATCGACTTCCCCATCACCGACCTGTACAAGCTGGACATTGCCCGCTTCAAGCTGGCCTTGGAAATCCTGGACGAATGGCGCCTGGACCGCCACTACGCCAGCAAGGCGCGCCTGTTCGACGTGTCGATGCAAATGGCCGTGCTGGGCCAGCCCGGCGCCAAAGGCAAGGCCGGCAAGCAGGACAAGGCCGAGAGCGAAAAAGACAAGGGCGGCGACAAGGACGACAAGAGCAAGTAAGTCCAACTCCAGATCAAGGCTGCCATATCTCGTCATTGCGGCGCAAGCTGCAATCCAGACGGCATGTGCGGGAAACATGGATCCCGGCCTTCGCCGGGATGACGGTTATCGACGTGCTTTGAAGTGGAAATGGAATGAGTCCAGCCCGCCTCAAGGCCTGCCGCCAGAGTACGTGGGCGGCCCGCGCGCTCAGGTGTTTGGCGCTCGCTCCACGGGGCGGGCACGCAGCCGAAGATCAGGCCCCACACGGACGGCCTCCGTCCACTCCAGCGACAGCGCCTGCGCCACCTCCTCAAACGGCCCCAGCGCCGCGATGCCAGCGCCTTCACCCAGCAAGCGGGGCGCCTGATACAGCAGCAGTTCATCCACCAGCGCGGCCCGCAGCAGCGCTCCATTGAGCCGGTGACCGGCTTCGACGTGCACCTCGTTGACCTCGCGGCGCGCCAGGTCGGCCAGCAGCGCGGGCAGGTCCACCTGGCCGCGGGCATCGGGCACTACCACCACGTCGGCGCCGCGCGCGCGCAGAGCGCCCTGGCGCACCGGATCGGCGCTGGCGGTGTAGATCACCACGCCGCGCCCGGCAACGCTCCACAACCGGGCGTCCAGCGGCGTTTCAAGCCGGCTGTCCACGATCACCAGCACCGGCTGCCGCAAGGCGCTGGGCAGGCGCACGTTCAGCAGGGGATCGTCTTCGCGCACGGTGCCCATGCCGGTGAGCACGGCGCAGGCGCGTGCGCGCCAGGCATGGCCGTCGGCGCGCGCCTCGGGCGAGGTGATCCACTGGCTGCGGCCATTGGGCAGCGCCGTGCGGCCATCGGCTGAACTGGCGGCCTTCAGGCGCACCCAGGGCGTGCCGCGCGACATGCGGCTGAAAAAGCCGATGTTCAGCTCGCGCGACTCGTGCGCGCCCGGCCCCGTCACCACGTCCACGCCAGCGGCCCGCAGCCGCGCGAAGCCCTGGCCGGCCACGCGCGGGTTGGGGTCTTCGACCGACGCCACCACCCGCCCGATGCCGGCGGCCACCAGCGCGTCGCAGCACGGGCCGGTGCGGCCCTGGTGCGCGCAGGGCTCCAGCGTCACGTAGGCCGTCGCCCCCTGCACCGGCCGCCCGCGCGAGGCCGCATCGCGCAAGGCCATGACCTCGGCATGGGCCTGGCCCACGGGCTGGGTGTGGCCCTGGCCGATCACCTGACCATCGCCACCAACCAGCACGCAGCCGACGGCGGGATTGGGCGGGCAGATCAGGCGCGCCTGTTCGGCCAGGGCCAGCGCGCTGCGCATGTGGTGGTCATGCACGGACGGGTTCATGCGTGTGAACGATGCACAAGAAAACCAATTTCAGCCCCTGCCTGCCGGCACGCTGGCCACGCTTTCATACCGTTTTGCGTTCAAGACAATGACGAATGACCGCGGCTGGCGCCGCATGACGAATGACGAATGCGCCATTTGTCATTTTGAAAGCGGATGCGCATCAGGTGTCGCGCGAGATGGTGATCGAGGGGAATTTGGAAGAAAAATCCTTCGCCTTGGCCGCCACTTTCACCGCCACCTGCCGGGCGATGGCCTTGTAGCTGGTGGCGGCCTGCCCATCGGGGTCGGCCACCACGCTGGGACGGCCCGAATCGGCCTGCTCGCGGATCGACAGCGCCAGCGGCAGCGCGCCCAGGTAGTCGATGCCTTTTTCCGCCGCGTAGCGCTTGCCGCCCTCGGCGCCAAAGATGTGCTCGACATGGCCGCAGTTGCCGCACACGTGCACCGCCATGTTCTCCACCAGGCCGAGGATGGGCACGCCCACCTTCTCGAACATGGCCACGCCCTTGCGCGCGTCGGCCAGGGCGATGTCCTGCGGCGTGGTGACGATGACGGCGCCCGTCAGCGGCACGCGCTGCGACAGCGACAACTGGATGTCGCCGGTGCCGGGCGGCATGTCGACCACAAGATAGTCCAGATCCCGCCAGTTGGTCTGCTTGAGCAACTGGTCCAACGCCTGGCTGGCCATGGGGCCGCGCCAGATCATGGCCTCGTCCGGGTCCACCAGAAAGCCGATGGAGTTGACCTGCACGCCGTAGTTTTCCATCGGCTCCATGTTCTGGCCGTCCAGGCTTTCGGGGCGGCCACTGATGCCCATCATGATCGGCATGCTGGGGCCGTAGATGTCGGCGTCCAGCAGGCCCACGCTGGCGCCTTCGGCCGCCAGCGCCAGCGCTAGGTTGACGGCGGTGGTGCTCTTGCCCACGCCACCCTTGCCCGAGGCCACGGCAATGATGTTCTTCACGCTGGGCATCAACTGCACGCCGCGCTGCACGGCGTGAGCAATCACTTTCGTCGTCACGTTGACCGACACGTTGCCCACGCCCGGCACGCCGCGCGCGGCGCCGATCAGCGCCTGGCGCAGCGCCGGAATCTGGCTCTTGGCCGGGTAGCCCAGTTCGACGTCGAACGACACGTCGCCGCCGCTCACCTGCAGGTTCTTCAGCTGCTTGGTGGTGACGAAATCCTTGCCGGTGTTGGGATCGACAACGCTTTGCAGCGCGGCCAGCAGCGCGCCTTGGTCCACGGACATGAGGGGTTCTCCACAAAATGATGGCGCCAAGTCTAGCCGTGCCGGGCCGCCGCGCCGGCCCGCTCGGCGGATGGGCTGAATAGAATTGCGGGTTCCCCTGAAAGAAGATTGCCCGCATGTCCGCCCCCCGCCAGTTGTTCATCACCACCGCCCTGCCGTACGCCAACGGCACCTTCCACATCGGCCACATCATGGAATACATCCAGGCCGACATCTGGGTGCGTTACCAGCGCATGCAGGGCCATGCGGTGAACTTCGTCGGCGCCGACGACGCGCATGGCGCGCCGATCATGATCGCCGCCGAAAAGGCGGGCAAGACGCCCGAAGCTTTCGTGGCCGACATCGCCGCCGGGCGCCAGCAGTATCTGGATGGCTTTCTGATCAGCTTCGACAACTGGCACTCCACGCACAGCGCCGAGAACACCGCCATCTCGCAGGCCATCTACAAGGATTTGAAGGCGGGTGGCCTGATCGAGTCGCGCACCATCGAGCAGTTCTTCGACCCCGAAAAGGGCATGTTCCTGCCCGACCGCTTCATCAAGGGCGAGTGCCCCAACTGCCACGCGAAGGACCAGTACGGCGACAACTGCGAAGTGTGCGGCGCCGTCTATGCGCCCACCGAGCTGATCGAGCCGTACTCGGCCCTCAGCGGCGCCAAGCCCGAGCTGAAGAGCAGCGAGCACTTCTTCTTCAAGCTGTCCGACCCGCGCTGCATCGAGTTTTTGCGCGAGTGGACCACCAGCGGCGCCGTGCAGCCCGAGGTGCTGAACAAGATCACCGAATGGATCGCCCCCGGCGAAGACGGCAAGCCCAAGATGGGCGACTGGGACATCAGCCGCGACGCGCCGTACTTCGGCATCGAGATCCCCGACGCGCCAGGCAAGTACTTCTACGTCTGGCTCGACGCGCCCATCGGCTACCTCGCCAGCCTGAAAAACCTGTTCGACCAAGGCAAAGGCAAAACCGCCAGCGGCCAGCCGCAGACTTTCGAGCAGTTCGTGGCCGACCCGGCGACCGAGCAGTACCACTTCATCGGCAAGGACATCATCACCTTCCACACGCTGTTCTGGCCGGCGATGCTGAAGTTCAGCGGCCGCAAGGTGCCGGACAAGGTGTTCGTGCACGGCTTTCTCACCGTGAACAACGGCGAGAAGATGAGCAAGAGCCGCGGCACCGGCCTCGACCCGCTGAAATACCTGTCGCTGAAGATGAACCCCGAGTGGCTGCGCTACTACCTGGCGGCCAAGCTGTCGGGCCGCAACGAGGACATCGACTTCAACGCCGACGACTTCATGGCGCGCGTGAACGCCGACCTGATCGGCAAGTACGTCAACATCGCCTCGCGCGCGGCCGGCTTCATCAGCAAGAAGTTCGGCGGCCGGCTGGGCGCGATTTCGCCCGATGGCGACCAGTTGCTGACCCACCTGCGCGACGCCCTGCCCGAGATCACCGAGCTGTACGCCGAGCGCGAAACCGGCAAGGTGGTGCGCGAGGTGATGGCGCTGTGCGACCGCGTGAACGGCTACGTGGACGCCAACAAGCCGTGGGAACTGGCCAAGAAGGAAGGCATGGAGGAGCGCCTGCGCGATGTGTGCAGCACCTGCATCGAGGCCTTCCGCATCCTCACGATCTATCTGAAACCCATTTGCCCCAAGCTGGCGGCCGACGTGGCCTTCTTCCTGATGGTGCCGCCCGAGAGCTTTGGCGATGTGCTGCAACCGCTGGGCGAAGGCGCGCAGATCGGCGAATACCAGCACCTGATGCAGCGTGTGGACGTCAAGCAGCTTGATGCATTGTTTGAGCCTCCAGCGCCCGCCCCGCAAGCGCTGGCAGCTATCAACCCTGAAGCATTGAGCGCCGCATCGGCGCCGGGCGGCGAGCCACTGGCCCCCACCATCACGATCGATGACTTCATGAAGGTCGACCTGCGCATCGCCAGGATCGTGAACTGCGAAGCCGTGGAAGGCAGCACCAAGCTGCTGCGCCTGACGCTGGACGCCGGCGAAACCGATGCCGACGGCCAGCCGAAGCTGCGCAACGTCTTTTCAGGCATCGCCAGCGCCTACCAGCCCGCGGACCTGCAGGGCAAGCTCACCGTGCTGGTCGCCAACCTGGCGCCGCGCAAGATGAAGTTCGGCATCAGCGAAGGCATGGTGCTGGCCGCCAGCCACGGCGACGAGAAGGCCAACCCCGGCATCTACGTGCTGGAGCCCACGCCCGGCGCACAGCCTGGCATGCGCGTGCGCTGAAAGCCACCCGCTTTCAAGGCCTTGCTTGCGGGCAACGGCTTGCCGCCTGGCTTGTGAGAGCGGGCCGAGCGGCGGGCGTGCGGCTCGTGAACGATGGCGCTGGGCTTACCCCCCACGAATGGATGCATAATCCACATTGTTTTCATGGTTTTTTAAACAAACCTTTACGTAGATTTACAAACCGCGCGGGTTTGTAAGTTCTTGTGGAACGCATGCACCGTTTTCGTCGACATCGCTGGCTGGCACGCATGACTCTTTGGGTCTTTGTGCTGGCGGCGCTTGCCCCCGTGCTGTCGCGTTCCCTGGCCGCCAGCAGCAACGCGAACTGGGTTGAAGTTTGCACGGCTTACGGCATGGAATGGATGCTCGTAACCGCCGATGGGGATGCGGTGGCGAGCAAGACCTCGGGCGACGACGCCTCGGATCTGGACCACTGCCCGCTGTGCGTGCTGATGGGCGAACGGCTGGCCCCGGTGACGGCCAGTCTGGTGCCGCCGCCGCCCATGGCGGGCTTTCTGGTTCCGTCCTTTCCCCCGCCGCTGGATGTGCCTGTCCAGTGGTTTCTGGCCGCCGCGCCACGCGGCCCGCCCGCCGGCTGATCCGCGCCCGCGCGCCTCGCGCCAGCACGGCGTGATGGCCCGCGAAAAAGCCGCACCAAACACCGCGATCAACACCGCGTGAGCCGGATGCGCCCATGCGCGCCCGCGCCCGCCCGCGGCGACTTTTCTCCTCTTTGCATGTGCAAGCCGCCGGCATCTGGCCGGGCGGTGCCCTTTCATTTTTTTCAAGAGATTGACAACCATGACCTCCTCTTTCAAACACAAAACCCTCTCTCTCGTGGCGGCAGCCAGTGCCGCGGCCTTGCTGGCCGCCTGTGGCGGCGGCGACGGCGACACACCACAGCAGCAGGAACAGGGCTGGAAAACGGATGCCAATGGCAACGTCACGCTGCGTTTTGCCGCCTATGCAGGCAAAACCCCGGTTGACTGCAACAGCCAGATCACCGGCGTGGGCACCCAGCCCGAACAGGTGCTGAACTTGGCGCAACTGCGCTTTTATGTCTCCAACGTGCAACTGCTCAAGGCCGATGGCAGCAAGGTCGCGCTGAAGCTGGCTGGCTCTGGCAACGACAAGTTCAATTACCGCGACGAACAAAACGCCGTCACCCTGATCGACCTGGAAAACAAGCAGGACGGCAACGCCTGCAAAGGCACGCCCGAGGTCAATCCCGTGATCACGGGCACGGTACCCGCGGGCACCTACACCGGCGTGGCCTTCACCCTGGGCGTGCCGCTGGCGCTGAACCACACCAACCAGCGCGACACCGCCACCACGCCGCTGGTGCTGCAAGACGCCCAGCAGCCCGTGATGGCCTGGGCCTGGCGCGGCGGGCGCAAGTTCACCAACATTGAACTGGTGAACAAGGCGACCAGCACGTCCACCCTGCTGCACCTGGGCTCCACGGGTTGCACGGCCGATGTGGTCAATGGCGCCGCGCCCACGGAATGCGGCGCACCCAACCGCGTGCCGATGCGGTTCGAGCAGTTCGACCCCGCCAAGCAAACGGTGGCGATGGACTTGGCGGCCTTGTTCTCCACGGACGACACCAGCAAGCGCAACGGCTGCATGGCCGGTCCCAAACACGCGGACTGCGCCGGCCCGTTCAAGGCGCTGGCCCTGGGCTTCGACGCTGAAAGCGGCAACGGCAGCGGCCTGCCCCTTGCGGGACAGACGCAAACCGTGTTCAAGGCCATCGACACCCCGGCTGGAAACTAAGCACCATGCACACCGCAACCCAAACCGGCCGCGGTGTGCCTGCCGGGCACACCGCGACACCACACCCCATCCGGCCCGTGGCGGGCCATGCCAGCCAACGCCTGGGCCTGCTGGCGGCGCTGGCCGCCTTGCTGACCCTTGGCGCCGGCTGCGGCGGCGGGGACAGCGATGCGCCACCCGCGCCGCAGGCCCAGGCGCGGCCAGACTGCCGCCTGACGCCCTCCAAGGAGCAGCAACGCACCATCTACACGCTGAACTGCGCCCCGCAGACCACCAGCTCGTGGAACTGGGAGCTGCCCGCGCACATGCCCGCGCCCCGCGTGCCGGTTGGCAATCCCATGAACGCGGCCAAGGTTGAACTGGGCCGCCACCTGTTCTACGACAAGCGCCTGTCGGGCAACGGCAGCTTTGCCTGCGCCACCTGCCACTTGCAAGCAAAGGCTTTCACCGATGGTCGCGCGCTGGCCCTGGGTGCCACGGGCCAGTTGCATGTGCGCAGCCCCATGGCGTTGGTGAACGTGGCCTGGAACGCCAGCTACACCTGGGGCAACCCCATGCTGACCTCGCTGGAGCAGCAGTCTCCCAATCCCATTTTTGGCGATACGCCGGTGGAGCTGGGCGTAAACGACAGCAGCGCGCAAGCCGTTTTGCAGCGCCTGCGCAGCGCCACCGACGTGGACTACGTGGCCCGGTTCGCCGCCGCCTTTCCGGGCGAGAAACCCGATGCCGGCGCCGACCTGATCGACTGGCCGCGCATCCAGAAAGCCATCAGCACCTTCGAGCGCACGCTGATTTCAGTGAACAGCAAGTACGACCAGATGCGCCAGGGCCAGGCCAGCTACACGCCGCTGGAGGCGCGCGGCTTAGCCGTGTTCAAGGAGGCCCGTTGCATCGCCTGCCACCAGGAGCCCAACTTCACCGACCAGTTCGTGACGGCGAACACCACGCAGTTGACCCTGCGCTGGCACAACAAGGGGCTGTACAACCTGCTGGACGCCTGGGGCCGCGCGGGCGCGGACCCGCTGGACGCCATTCTGGACAGCCAGGGCCTGATCGACCTGACAGGCAACCTGGCCGACATGGGCGCGTACAAGACGCCCACGCTGCGCAACATTGAGATGACGGCCCCCTACGGGCACGACGGCAGCATTGCCACGCTGGAAGAGGCGGTGGAGATTTTCACCAGCGGCGGGCGACACATCGCCAGGGGCCCCAACGCGGGCGATGGCCGCGCCAACCCGCACAAAAGCCCGCTGATCCAGGACCGCGGCCTGAACGCCGAGGACAAGGCGGCGCTGGTGGCCTTCCTGAAAACGCTGACCGACCCGGCGTTTCTGACCAACCCGGCGCTGTCCGATCCCTTCCCCTGACTCCCGTGCGCGCAGGCCCGCCCAGCCGCGCGCACCGCTTCGGCCCACGGGCCTTTGCCTTTTTTGCGAGACATGCATGAAGCCCCCTGTTCATCCCTTGGTCATCGCCCTGGCGGTGGCCGCCCTGCCCGCTTGGGCGCAAGACGGCGCGGCGGCGCTGCCCGAGGTCACCGTCAAGTCGCCGCGCCTGTTTGACCCCGGCGTCGATCTGCGCGCCACCGATGCCACGCTGGGCGCCAGCACGCTGGGCGCCAGCCGCGCGCCAGCCGCCCACCACGACAGTGCCAGCCTGCTGCTGGATCTGCCCGGCGCCAGCGTGCAGGGCGCGGGCGGCGTATCGGGCCTGCCGGTGCTGCGCGGCCTGTCCGACGAGCGGCTGCGCGTGCAGGTTGACGGCATGGACTTGCTCGCCTCCTGCCCCAACCACATGAACCCCGCGCTCTCGTACATCGACCCGGCGCAAATCGGGCGCATCACCGTGTTCGCGGGCATCACGCCCGTCAGCGCGGGCGGCGACAGCCTGGGCGGCACGGTGCAGGTCGAGTCGGCCCAACCCGTTTTCGCCGCGCCCGGCCAGGACGCGCTTCTGGGCGGCAGCGTGGGCGGCTCGTACCGCGGCAACGGCGGCGCGGTGGGCCTGAACGCCTCGGCGCACTACGCCACCGAGCAACTCAGCCTGCGCTACGACGGCGCCTTCTCCCGTGCCGGCAACTACCGCGCCGCCCGTGCATTCAAGCCCGCTGCTCCGGGCACCGAGCAGGGCCAGCCCTTGCCGGGCGACGAAGTGGCCTCGACCAGCTACCGCACGCAGAACCACCGGCTGGGCGCGGCCTGGCGGCAGGCGCGCAACCTGTGGCAAGTCGATCTGGGCTGGCAGCACATGCCGTTCCAGGCCTTTCCCAACCAGCGCATGGACCTGACGGACAACCGCTCCACCCAGTTCAATGCCCGCTACACCGGCCAGTTCGACTGGGGCGACCTGAAGCTGCGCGCCTGGCACCAGCACGTGGAGCACAAGATGGACATGGGCGGCGACCGCCACACCTACGGCACCGGCATGCCCATGCTGACCGACGCGGCCACCACCGGCGCGCTGGCGCAGGCCAACTGGCTGTTCAGCGACCGCGACACCCTGCGCGTGGGGGCCGAGGCGCTGCGCTACCGCCTGTTCGACTGGTGGCCGCCCGTGGGGGGCAGCGGCTCGATGGCCCCCAACAGCTTCTGGAACCTGGACGACGGGCGGCGCGACAAACTCAGCGCCTTCGCCGAATGGCAGACCGACTGGAACCCGCGCTGGACCACGCTGCTGGGCCTGCGCACCACCCACGTCGTGACCGACGCCGGCCCGGTGCAGGGCTACAGCGGCCTGCCCACCTGGGCCGACGACGCGGCGGCCTTCAACACGCAAGGGCGCAAGCGCCAGAACACCCTGTGGGACATCAGCGCCATGGCCCGCTACACGCCCGACGCGGGGCAAAGCTACGAAGCAGGTTTTGCGCGCAAGACACGCGCGCCCAGCCTGTACCAGCGCTACCCCTGGTCCACCAACACCATGGCCGCGGGCATGAACAACTTTCTGGGCGACGGCAACGGCTACCTGGGCAACCCCGACCTGAACCCCGAGGTGGCCTACACGCTGAGCGTCAGCGGCGACTGGCACGAGGCCACCGAGCAGCCCGCCTGGGGGGTGAAGGCCAACGCCTACGTGACCCAGATCGAGAACTACATCGACGCCGTGCGCTGCCCCGCCACGCAGTGCACCATGCCCGGCAACCTGACCGCCACCGACAGCTTCGTCATGCTGCGCTACGCCAACCAGCGCGCGCGCCTGCTGGGGCTGGACGTATCGGGCCACTGGCGGTTTTCCGACAGCGCTGCGGCGGGCCGCTTCACGCTCACCGGCGCGCTGGGCCTGCTGCACGGCAAGAACCTGAGCACCGGCGATGGCCTGTACAACACCATGCCGCCCAACCTGAAGCTGGGGCTGGAGCACCGCATCAGCCTGGGCCAGGGCCACTGGACCACCGCGCTGGACTGGCATGGCGTGATGGCCAAGACCCGCGTCTCCGCCGTACGCAACGAAATCAAGACCCACGGTTACGGCCTGCTCAATCTGCGCGGCAGCTACGAGCTGAAAGGTCTGCGCATTGACCTGGGCATCGACAACCTGCTCAACAAAGCCCACGCGCTCCCGCTGGGCGGCGCCTACATCGGCCAGGGCCGCTCCATGATGCTGAACACCGTGCCCTGGGGCGTGGCCGTGCCGGGGCCAGGCCGCTCGTTTTACGTGGGCGCCCAGCTCACGTTCTGACCCTGGAATACAGGCGCTGAAACCCTCTTCACTCCAAGAAGTCACCTCATGACCATCTTTACCCCCATCTTCTGCCGGGCTTCGCTGGGCCTGGGTCTGTTCATGCTGCTGGCCGCCTGCGGCGACGCCAGCGGACCAGACGGCAAAAAAGGGCCGGCGGTCGGCTCGCGGGCGCAAACCATCACATTCGCCGCCGCCCCCGTGCTGCCGCTGGGCGGCGGCGCCACGGTGTCGGCCACGGCCAGCTCGGGCCTGCCCTTGATCTACGGCAGCCACACCCCAACGGTCTGCCGCGTTGAAGCCAGCAGCGACACGGCGGCGCGGGTGACGGCGCTCACGCCCGGCACCTGCACCGTGTCGGCCCGCCAGGACGGCAACGCCACCTGGGCCGCCGTGCGCGCCACGCTGGACGTGCCCGTGCTCGTCAACCCCACGCAAACTATCACCTTCGGCCCTGCCCCCGCGCTGAAGCAGGGCGACACCGCCACCGCCATCGCCACCGCCAGTTCAGGCCTGCCCGTGCGCTACACCAGCCTCACGCCCGCCACGTGCACGGTCGATGCCGACAGCGGCCTGGTCACCGCGCTGCTGGCGGGCACCTGCACGCTGGCCGCCGACCAGGCGGGCGATGCGCATTACCAGCCCGCCGCGCAGGCCACGCTCAGCCTGACCGTGGCCGCCGCGCCGCCACCCCAGCTTCCGGGCAAGCCAGCGCAGCTCAGCGCCCGCGCGGGCGCCGACGGCAGCGCCACGGTGGAAGTGACGGCCGCCCAGATCGACGCGGGCGGCCTGCCCATCGTGCAATACCGCCTCACCTCCACCCCGGCGGGCATCGCGGCCACCTCGCCCACGCTGCCCGTCACGGCCCCCTGCCCGGCGGGCGACTGCTCGGGCCGCACCCTCCACCTGCAGGCCGTCAGCGCAGCAGGGCCAGGGCCGGTTTCAGACGCCGTGGACATGATCACGAGCTACAAGGTGCACCAGATTCACGACGAGCCGGATTACACCCACATCGACACCGAGTTCAGGGGCCAGTTCACCTACAACGCCAGCACCCGAACCGTATCGGGCTTGCAAGGCGACCTCAGCGAGGTCATGTCCGGCCTGGACCAGCCCGGCCAGCCCTGGCCCATGAAAATGCCGCTTCTGGCGCTCAAGCACCAGTTGTCAAGCATCGCGGCACCTGCCAGCGCGGGCACGGGCCTGCTGGTCACCAGCTTTCTGCTTGAGCACACTCGCACCCTGTCAGCCGACCCGCGCGACCACGGCACCGACGGCTGGTCGCCCGGCACCGGCGACTGGAAATACTGGGGCTACAACGGCAGCGACCGCAGCCAACCCAACCCCGGCAACGCCTACATCCGCATCTTCGTGAACACCGCCGACCCCACGCGCGCCCTGACACAAGCGCAGATCGATACCCTGGCCTACGCCGACTGCGCCGCCGACGGCATGATGGGCGACGATTGCATGACCGGCACCACCCGGGCCGGCTACGGCACCGCCGGCTCCATGCGCGGCTACCCCATCTCGCAAGTCATCACGCGCAAGTGATGGCAAAAATGAAGGCAAGCAGCGTGCGCGGCTTCGAGCGCGCTCACCCGCTGGGTGAGCGCGCCATGCGCCCGGGATAAGCGATCAGCGCACCTCGAAAGGCTGGCTGGTGCCCGCCAGCGGGTGGATGGCCGTCGTCCAGCCGTTCTTCCAGTTGCCGTGATGCAGCAGGCGATAGGTGCCCGGCGCCACGTCGGCGCCGATGCGCCAGCTCACCGTGGCCTGGGACCAGGCGCCCGCCACGCGCTTCCACTGGTACACCGTGTCCCAATCATGGTCCTGCCGCACGGTGCGCCAGCGGCCATCGGGCTGGCGCTGCTGCACCTGCAGAAACGTGCCTTCCTGGCGCAGATCGTTCTTGGGGTGGCCCGTCCAGAACACGGCCGATGCCACCTCGCCCCGGCGATAGACCGGGTTGGGCTGCACCTCGACCTGCCCGAATGATTTGCCCAGCGGCACGTCGTCGAACACCACGCCGGGGCGCAAACTGATCTGGTGGGCGCTCAAATCACGTGGCCGCAAGGTGTTGGCCAGCTGGTTGCCCGTTCTCAGCGCGTCCGACAGCTCCGCCACGTTCTGCTGCCAGGCGGGCAGCGTGTAGGGGCCGAAGTGGGTGCTCGCGCCCTCGTAGTCCTGCTGGTCGTATTCCTCGGGCGTGGTGACGTAGCCCGCGTACGCATTGGTGTAGCCCAGCAGCAGCACCTGGTTCAGCGGCAGGCCCAGGCGCTGTGCCACCGTCTGGCGGACACGGCGCCCGGCCACCACCGTGAACTCGGCCGGCAGCGCCACCAGCGCCAGTTGCCCCAGCCGGGCCACGCTGAGGGGCAGCACCTCGGGCGACAGGGGCGCTGGCCAGGCCGTGCCCATGACGATGGCCAGCTCCTTGTTGCCATGGCAGCGGATCAGATCGGCGCTGGGCGCGAACACCAGGGTGCCCAGCGCCGCGATCAGGGGGTTGGAGCGCCCCTCGCCCACCAGCCCTGCGGCCATCAGCCCGTCGCCGCCGCCGCCGTCCTCGGTGCTGCCGGCGGCAAAGGCGCTCTTGTAGGCGGCTGGACAGGTGGTGCCGGCACGCCCATCCGGCGTGAATTCGCCGCGCACCTGCTGGCGGCTCATGTCCACGTATTTCTGGCGCATGTCCACCGGGCCGTTCAGTGCCAGCGTCATCGGCGTCGCGATGGCGGCGCGCGCCTGCCGCTCGCCGATCAGGCGGGCGTTCTCCCATTCGCTGTCGGTCGGCCCGCTGCCGGGACGCAGGTTGAGGTTGGGCGACACATCGCCCGGATTGGTGTTGGCGAACGCGGCGATGAAGCCCTGGCCGTCGCGGCCATAGCTTCGCCGCTCCACCAGGTGCTCCCAGTAATAGGCGGCGTAGCCCTTGTTGTCGCCGCTGACCCAGGTGTTCTTGCTGGTCAGGCTGGTGGGGTGGGTGCCGAAAAAGCTCACGGCCGCGAACGGTTTGCCACCGCGCTCGAAGCGCAGCACCGCCATGTCGGGGTCGATCTGGCCCGGCAGCGCCTGCTGCTCGGCCACCGGATCGCGCGCGAAAGCCGGCGCGCTGCGCTGCGCCGATGCGTTGGCAAGCAAGCTGCGGCCAAAGCGGATGTCGGCCGGCGCCTCGCTGGCGACGGCGCGATCGACGGCGCGCAAAATGCCATCGACCATGCCCTGGAACGTCTTGTGCTGGAAACCCTGGGTGGTCAGCCCATACAGGGTGTAGTGCGAGATGCCGCCCGAGGCCGCATGCGTGTGCGTGGCGGTGATCAGCACGTTGCGCTCGGTGAAGCGCCCGCCATGACGGCCCGCCAGCTCGCGCAGCACCCGCTGGTGCAGCGCCTGCGACACCATGCCCGCATCGACCACCACCAGCAGCATCCCCTGGCCGCCGCGCGTGTCGGTGATCGTGAAGGCGCGCGCATGCATGCGCTGCTGCAAGCCGCTGGCGACCTGGTCGCTGTCGGCGTAACCGAACAAGCTGGTTTCAGCCACCTCGCCCGTGGCATCGGCCAGGCCGGCGCCCACCACGTAGGCGCCGGGTGTCTGCGCCAGTGCCTGCGGCGCGGCCAAACCGAAAGTCCATGCCAGTGCCAGAGCCGGCCACCACCGCCGTTTGCATGCCTGCTTCATCCAGTGTCTCCTTCCTTCGTTGATGGACGGAGACATTTGAAAGAACTTGCCGCGTCAGCGTGACAGGGTTAACACGGAAGTTGGCGTCCGATCGCCACCGAACACGAAGCGCCAGGCCACGTCCCCCCCCTTCTGGTAAGAGGGTCTTCTGCGAAGTGCGGCTCGTGACCTCAGTCGCCGCCTTGCAGACCCGCCAGCAGCACATCCACCATGCGATCCACATGGGCCCGCAGGGGCAGGCGCTCGAACCACGGATCGTCACCCAGGCTGATGCGCAGCGACGTGACGCCGTGCAGCGCCTCCCACAGCAGCTGCGCGGCGGTGTCGATCCGCGCCTGCATTGGCGCCTGGCCGTCCGTGGCAGCCAGAACGCGCTCGGCCAACATGCGCGCCAGCGCATAGGCGTCCTCGGCGGGGTTGCCGAACTCGATCGACGACGCGTCGATGGCCGAGGCCGGGCGCGGCTCCATGAACATCAGCCGGTAGGACTGCGGATGCGCCACGCCGAACGCCACATAGGCGTGCGCCACCCGGCGCACCGCGTCCCGCGCGTCCTCCCCACCGGCCAGGGCTTGTTGCAGATGGCGCGAGAAGCGTTTCAGATCGCCATCCACCGCTTGCGCGATCAGCGCCGCCTTGTCGGGGAACAAGGCATACACCACCGTGGTCGACACCCCCACCGCATGCGCCACCGCGCGCATGGTGACGGCCGGCACGCCGCCACGGCGCAGCAGCTTGCGCGTGGCGGCCAGCATGTCATGACGGCGCGACTGCTCCTTGTCGCGCCCCCGTTTGCGCGCGCTGGCATGATCGCCGTCGGCGGTTGCGCTGGCTGGCGGGGTCTTCAGCAAAGGGGGGGCGGGCGTCGAAGGCATGCCCTGCATTGTCACGGGTTGGCGTACCAGACACCACGAACAAGTGTGAAAAAAACGCACACTGTCCGCCATTCATTTGACCTAGAAACGGCAGTTGGATGCGCCCGAGCGTGCCGTGATGGGCGTGTCAGGCAAGGGCAAGTGCCGCGGCTCCAAAGTTGCCTGCGCAGCTTTGGACTGCACGAGCGGCATCGTGCTCTGATCGATGCGCGCCCTGCAAGGGCGAGGACGCGGCAGGCTTGTGCCTGCAAGGACAAGTAACGCCGCATGGCACGCCCAGCGCGGTGCGATCAGGTGCATAGCGCGCTCACCCAACCGGTGAACGTGATCGAAGCTGTGAAAGTCAGTGCTCATGCCAGTTGCCCAAGGATGGCAAGCGGTCAACTGCCGTTTCTATTGAGCAACCCAACCCCGCCAGCAGGGCCGGTGTACCTGAAGAA
>JAUNUR010000056.1 GCA_030538085.1 Pseudomonadota bacterium
GTCATTTGTCATTTGTCATTTGTCATGCGGCGCCAGCCGCGGTCATTCGTCATCGTTTGTGTGCTGCTCACTGACCCTCGTCATTGCGGCGAAAGCCGCAATGACGAGATGAGACCGCCTTGAAATTCAGGTGGCCGCGCGGTGGGCTTGGCCCGGCCACTGGCATGGTCCCACTGAGGGGGAAGGCGCGAGAAGCGCCTCGGGGGGTTACCGTTTTATCAGCATCATCTGGTCGCCGTCGCGCCGCATGTTGAAGCGGTTGAGAAAGCTGTTGCCCAGCAGCACCATGGGCATGGGGGCTGGTGTTACCACGGCGTCCACCTCGTACACGGTCACGTCGCCCACCCGCACCGAACTCAGCTTGAACAACCAGCCCCGGGTGGCGCCATTGGCGGTGTTCATCATCACGGGCTGGCCGCGCCTGTAGTTCAGGCCCAGACGGTCGGCCTCGGCCTGGCCAATGGCGATGGCGGACGCGCCCGTGTCCACCATGAACTGCACCGGCCGGTTGTTGATGTTGCCCTGCGTGAAAAAGTGTCCCTGCCTGTCGGCCGTCAGCGATACGCGGTCGTTGCCTCCAGGCGCCGCGCGGCCCACGCTGGCGGGCACCTCGCCCACGCGCAGCGTGGCCTTGTGGCCATCGATCAGCACCACCGCCTGATCGCCGCTGGTGGACAGCACCTTCACGCCCTGATGCGTTTCGCCCGGCGCCACCGCGCGCGGCGCGCCGCCGTCCACCATCAGCAACGCCTTGTTGCCCAGCATGCCTTGCAGCGAGACGGACTGAGCCATCGCGCCCGACACGGCGGTCAGCAAAAGAGGCGTCAGAAGATGGCGAAATCGCATATCGAAGTCCGGCTGGTTGACTTGACGGCTGTCGGTCGGGATGTGTGTGGTCGGGGTTCTCCCGGCCGCTGTGCATGTCCCTTGGGAGGCGATGCGCGCAGCGCGGCTCAGGGCGAGTGTTCAGTCCCTGAAGTTGTCGAAGCTGAGCGGCAGTTCGGTCATGTCCTTGCGCAGCAGTGCCATCACGGCCTGCAGGTCGTCGCGCTTGGCGCCGCTCACGCGCACGCTGTCGCCCTGGATCGAGGCCTGCACCTTCAGCTTGCTGTCCTTGATGAGTTTCTGGATCTTCTTGGCGTCTTCGCTGGCGATGCCGCTCCTGACCTTGACCACCTGCTTGACCTTGTCGCCACCGATTTTCTGCACCGCGCCCTTGTCGAGAAAGCGCACGTCCACGTTGCGTTTGGTCAGCCGGCCACGCAGGATGTCCTCAATCTGCTGCAACTGGAACTCGGCATCGCCCAGCAGCGTGATTTCCTTGTCCTTCAGCTCGATCGCGGCGCTGGTGCCCTTGAAGTCGAAGCGCGTGCCGAGTTCCTTGGCGGCGTTCTCCACCGCGTTCTTCACTTCCACCATGTCGGGGTCGCAAACCGTGTCGAAAGATGGCATGTCTGGGGTCTCCTGGTACGAACTCGAATGCGACAATTGTCCCATGTTCATCGAGCGCAACGTGTCCCTGCAACCCCTCAACAGCTTCGGCATCGCCGCGCGCGCGGCCCTGCTGGCGCGCGTGCGCGGCGAGGCCGATGCGCGCGCCGTGCTGGCCGATGCCGAAATGGCCGCGCTGCCTAAATTCGTGCTCGGCGGCGGCAGCAACATCGTGCTGACGGGCGATGTCAAGCACATGGTGCTGAAGGTGGAGGTGCCCGGCCGCCGCGTCGTGGGCGAGACCGAGCGTCACCACATCGTCGAGGCGGGCGCCGGCGAGACCTGGCACGACTTCGTGACCTGGACGCTCGATCAGGGCCTGCCCGGGCTGGAGAACCTGGCGCTGATTCCCGGCACCGTGGGCGCATCGCCGGTGCAGAACATCGGCGCCTACGGGGTCGAGTTGCAGGACCGTTTTCACGAGCTGGACGCCATCGACCTGCACACGGGCGAGGTGTTCACGCTCGATGCCGCGCAGTGCGGCTTCGGCTACCGCGACTCGGTGTTCAAGCACGTGGCGCGACAAGAGGGCGATTTCGGCCTGGCTGGCCGCGCGCTGATCCTGCGTGTGCGCTTTGCTCTGCCCAAGGCGTGGCAGCCGGTGCTGGGCTACCTGGACATCGAGCGCCGCATGGCGGAGGAGGGCGTTGCCGTGCCCAGCGCGCGCCAGTTGTACGACTGGATCGTCGCCATTCGCCGCGCCAAGCTGCCCGACCCGGCCGTCATCGGCAACGCCGGCAGTTTTTTCAAGAACCCCACCGTCACGCCCGAGCAGTGCGCCGACATCATTGGCCGCGATCCCAAGGTGGTGCATTACCCCATGCCGGATGGCAGCGTGAAGCTGGCCGCCGGCTGGCTGATCGACGCCTGCGGCTGGCGGGGCAAGCGCGTGGGCAACGCCGGCGTGTACGACAAGCAGGCCTTGGTGCTGGTCAACGCGGGCGGCGCGCAGGCCCCCGCCACCGGCGGCGAGGTGATGACGCTGGCCAAGGCCATCCAGACCAGCGTGTACGAGCGCTTCGGTATCCGGCTGGAGCCGGAGCCGATGGTGGTTTGATCCCCCCTGAGTCGCCTTCGGCGCCTTCCCCCCAAGGGGACAACGCTGGTGGCCGGCGCAGGTCCGGCCACGGCGTTCTGGCGGGGCCTGCTCCGCGGCCATGGGACGGGGCGTGCTGTGCCGCCCCAATGGGTTTACGTTCGTGGGCGACGTGGCGCCAAGGTGCATGCCCCGTCGCCGCATGTCGACGCCATGCGCGTGCCGGATAGGCCTGTCAAGCGGATGCGCGCCATCGAGCTGTTCCACCTGCGCCGCGTGCGCGACAAACCGCGTGCGCTGGCGTTGATCACGGCGCATGCTGCTGTATCTGCCGACGAGGCACTGGCCGTACTGCACGCCGCCATCGGCGGTGGCCGGCCACGGATGGCGCTGCCGGGTGACGATGCGGCTCGGGCGCTGATCACGGCGTTGGCGGCGGTGGGCTTCGTGGGCCGCTTTGCGGCTGCCCAGGATTTCGATGCGCCCGAAAGCGCACAGGCGGCGCTGAGCACGGTGCAGGGTGGCCTGCCATCCGCCATCGCTGATGCTGTGGGAGCAAACCTGCTGGCCGGTGACTGGGCCAGTGCGCTCGACCACGCCCTGCAACACCTGCGCATGCACCGTGCCGTGGATGACGCCGACCGGCGGCGGCTGGAGCGTGCGGCCATCGACACTGGCCTGGTGCGCGGCGTGCCGGGGCGGACGTGAATGGACGCGCCGCGCGACCTATGATGGAAGCCAAACCATTCAACCTATTGAAAATTTCGTAATTCATGACACATCGCTTGCCCTCACCCCAACCCTCTCCCAGAGGGAGAGGGAGATTTCTTTCTGATGGCCCACGCTGTCGTGATTTTTGAAAATCTCAATAGGTTCAACGAAAGGCCAGACGATATGCGCTTGTCCACCATCATGGCCGTGCTGCTCATCGGCGCGGTGCTGTACTTCATCATGGCCGTCATCCGGGCCGTGGCTATTGGCCGGATGGAAGGCATGGAGGACGAGGCGCTGGCCTACCGCCAGAAGGCCGTGCGCGCGGCCATTTTCGGCGTGGTGGTGCTGACCGGCTCCGTGCTCACGCACTGGTGGTAGCGCTGCACTATTTTGAGAATTTCGTCATTCAGGACAAGCCTATGCAATGCCTTCACCTCATCCCGTCATTGCGGCGAAAGCCGCAATCCACACGGTGTCCGTGGGTCAACACCGTGTCAAGGTGACGCTCCATGGATGGCGGCCTTCGCCGCAATGACGAGGGAATGTGAGGGGGGTCTGATTGCCCGCGCAGTCGCGATTTTTGAAAACCTCAGCAGGTTATTGAACCTGGAAACGGCAGCTGACCGCTCGCCATCATTGGGTAACTCGTATGAAGTCTGGATTTCACGGCTCCGATCACGTTCACCCATTGGGTGAGAGCGCTATGCACCCGATCACACTGCGCTGGCCGTGCCATGCGGCGTTGCTCGTCCTTGCGCACACCAGTGCGCAGCGTCCTCGCGTCTTGCCTGGCACGCCCATCACGGCACGCTCGGGCGCATCCAACTGCCATTTCCAGGTTGAATCAGGAGTGAGATGACCGAAACCGCATGGCCTTTTTGGCTGCCGTGGCTGGCGCTGGCGGCGCTGGGCCTGAACCTGGTGCTGGTGCTGGCGCTGTTGCTGCGCCGCCCGGGCAGACCCGACGACGTGGCCTCGCGCGGCGAGGTGCAGCAGCTCATCGGACAGAGCAGCGAGCGGCTGGAGCGCGAGCTGCGGCACGAGATCGGCGGTAGCGCGCGCGAGGGCCGGCAGGAGCTGGCGCATTCGCTGGCCGCGTTCCAGGACGCCGTGGTGCGCCAGGGAGCCGAGAGCCTGCGCACGCAGAACACGCAGGTCGATGCGCTGGCGGCGCAGCTGACCCAGCTGCGCGGCACGCTGGGCGATACGCTGGTGAACCAGTTGCAGGCGCTGGGCCTGGGCATGGCGCAGCAGGCCGCCGAGGCCACGCGCACGCAGAACGCGCAGATCGACGCCTTCGCGCAGCAACTGGCGCACCTGCGCGGCAGTCTGTCGGAAACGCTGACGCAGCAGTTGCAATCGCTCAGCGAGACCAATGCCCGCCGCATCACCGAGGTGCGTGGCACGCTGGAGCAGCAACTGGCGCAGTTGCAGGCCGCCAATACCGCCAAGCTCGACGAGATGCGTCAGACCGTGGACGAGAAGCTGCAATCCACGCTCCAGGCGCGCCTGGGCGAGAGTTTCAAGCAGGTGGCCGACCGGCTGGAGCAGGTGCACAAGGGCCTGGGCGAGATGCAGACGCTGGCCCAGGGCGTGGGTGACCTGAAGCACTTGCTGACCAACGTGAAGACGCGCGGCATGTTTGGCGAGGCACAGTTGGCAGCGCTGCTGGAGCAGGTGTTCGCGCCCGAGCAGTACGCGACCCAGGTGTGCACGCGCCCAGGCAGCCGCAACGCCGTGGATTTCGCCATCCGCCTGCCGGGCCGTGGCGACGGGTCGCAGCCGCTGTGGCTGCCGATCGACGCCAAGTTTCCCAACGAGGACTACGAGCGCCTGCTCGATGCCCAGCAGCGGGCCGACGCGGTGGCGGTGGAAGTGGCCGCCAAGGCGCTGGAGGCGCGCATCCGGCTGGAGGCGCGCGGTATTGCCGAGAAGTACGTCGAGCCGCCGCACACCACCGACTTCGCGATCCTCTTTCTGCCCACCGAAGGGCTGTACGCCGAGGTGCTGCGCCGCCCCGGCCTGATGGACGCGCTGCAGCGCGAGCACCGCGTGACACTGGCTGGCCCGACCACGCTGCTGGCCATGCTCAACAGCCTGCAGATGGGCTTTCGCACGCTGGCGCTGGAAAAGCGCAGCAGCGAGGTGTGGCAGGTGCTGGGCGCGGTGAAGACGGAGTTCGGCAAGTTCGGTGACGTGCTGGCGCGCGTGAAGAACCAGACCCAGACCGTGCTGAACACGCTGGACGCCGCGCAGACGCGCACCAATGTGATGAACCGCGCGTTGAAGAAGGTGGAGGCGTTGCCTGACCCGCAGGCGCGCGAACTGCTGCCCGGGAGCGAAAGCGCCGAAGACGGCCTGGACGGCTGATCAAGGTGCTTGCCGGCTGCTTTGACGGAGGTGGCTGGCGCGGGTGGCGCGTTCACCCCTTGCCGTCATTCGTCATTTGTCATGCGGCGCCAGCCGCGGTCATTGGTTATCGTCTTGAACGCAAAGCGGCATCAGCTTCCGTACAGCCAGGGCACGTCCAGAATCCGCTCGCCCAGCAGCTTGATCGACGCATCGCGCCCAAAGCGCACCAAGCCGGTGGAGTGGAAGATCTGCCCGTTGCGGATCGAGCGCGCCTGCACCCGCGCGCAGCGCTGCCAGCGCGCCAGGGCATAACGCTTCAGGCGCGTGGGCACGTCCACGGCGTCCATGGCCAGGGCGCGTGCCAGCTCTGCCGCGTCCTCGATCGCCATGCCGGCGCCTTGCGCCAGATACGGCCGCATGGGGTGCGCGGCATCGCCCAGCAGCGCCACCAGGCCACGCGCCATCTGTTCGGCATCCTGCACCGGCGGTCGGTCGGCCAGCGCCCACAGGCGCCAGGGGTGGTCATTCACCGTGGCCTCGGGCACGGCGACGATCAGATCGCGCAGCGGCGCGCAGGTGTCGCCCAGCGCGCGCTGCAAATCGTCATGGTTGGCACCGTGATCCCAGCCTTGCGCATCGGCCGGCGGCTCGCCATGCACGATGGCGACCACGTTCATCCACTCACCCCGGCGTACCGGGTACTGCACCACGTGCAGGCGCGGCCCCAGCCAGGCCGTGACCTGCGTGGTACGCAGCGCCTGTGGCAGCGCGGACTGGTTCAGCATGGTCCGGTATGCCAGGTGGCCGGGCACGCGCGGCGGGCCATCGTTCAGCAACTGCTGGCGCACGCGGCTCCATACGCCGTCGGCACCCACCAGCGCATCGCCCTCGATTTGCTGACCCGCCACGGTGTTCAGCGTGACCACTCCGCCGTCGTCCTTCAGGTCGGCCACCCAGTGATCCAGGTTGATGTGTACGCCGTGCTGCTCCGAGGCGGCCTTGCACAGCAGGCGGTGCAGGTCGGCGCGGTGGATGGTGACGTAAGGCGCGCCATAGCGTTCGATCGTGCGTGCGCCCAGCGCCAGCGTGCCCAGTTCGGCTCCGCTGGTGGCGTTGCGCACCTGCAGCCGGTCGGGAAAGGCCGCCACATCGCGCAATTCGGCTTCCAGGCCCCAGCCTTGCAGGATGCGCGTGACGTTGGGTCCCAGCTGCACGCCGGCGCCGACCTCGGTGAATTCCGCCGCGCGCTCGTACAGGCGCACCTCCCAGCCCGTCCGGGCCACCGCCAGGGCGGCCGCCAGTCCGCCAATACCGCCGCCAGCGATCAGTAGCTGTTGTGTCATGTCGCCGATTGTGCCGCCACGATCCATGCACCGGGCTGACACGGCACCACGGCCTTCCTGGGCCGTGCATGGGGGAGGGCGGGAGTTTCCCAAATCAGGGCGCGCACGGTTTGAGGACAGCCTTTCAGGCCTGTACCTGCGCCCACACTTTCTCCAGCCGCTTGATGCTCACCGGCTGCGGCGTGCGCAACTCCTGCGCGAAGAAGCTCACGCGCAGCTCTTCCAGCAGCCAGCGCAGCTCCTGCATGCGGGTGTCGATGTGGCCCTTGCGCTCGGCCACCAGGCGCCAGAAGCGCTGGTCCTGCGCGCGCACGTCGGCCATGCGCTGCGCATCGCGCGCGGGGTCGGCACGCAGCTTGTCCAGGCGCAGCGTGATGGCTTTCAGGTAACGCGGAAAGTGCTGCAACGCGGCCCAGGGCGTGGCAGCGAGGAAATTCTTGGGTACCAGGCGCTGCAGCTGTTCGGCGGCGTCCTTGGTCGCCTCGGGCGCGTTCTTGGTGTCCTTGATCTTGCGCGCGGCGCTGGCGTACTCGGTCAGTACCACGCCGGCCAGGCGCGCGATCTCGTTGGCGATCAGCGTCAGGCGGGCGCGGCCTTCTTCCACCCGCTGCTTGAAGTCGGCCTCGGTCGCGGGCAGCGGATCGGTGAGGAAGGCGCGCTCCAGCGCCACGTCGATGATCTGCTGGCGCAGCTCTTCTACCGTGCCCCCGCCCGCTCCGCCGGGCGTGTGTCCGACCTGCATGTAGGCCACGCCCATCTTCTGCAGATCGGGCACGTTCTTTTCAAGGTACTTCAGCGCGTCCTTGATCTGAAGCGCGAACAGGCGGCGCAGGCCCTGGCGGTGCCTGGCGGCGGCAAGCTCGGGTTCGTCAAAGACCTCGATCGTCACCGCATCGCCCGCGTCGATCAGCGCCGGGAAGCCGACCAAGGTCTGCCCCTTGCGGCGGATTTCCATCAGCTCAGGCAACTCGCCAAAGTCCCACGCGGTGTGGCGCGTGTCGGCCGATACCGCTGCACTTTCTCCATTTTTTGTAGCTGCTTGCGCTTGTGGGGCGGGCGCTGAAAGCTGTTTCTTATCGGAAACCACCGAGGGCGCAGCGATCTCCGCCTTGGCCACTTTCAGCCCGGCCAGCGCCTGGAAGGCGCCGCGCGCCTCGCCACCCAGCTCGGCTTTCAGTGCTGCCAGGTTGCGCCCTTGTCCGCGCTGGCGGCCGTGCTCATCGACCACGCGGAAGTTCATGAACAGGTGCGCCGGCAGCATGTCGAGCTTGAAGTCGGTGCGCTTCACATCCAGGCTGGTGGCCTCGCGCACGAGCTTCAACAGCGCGTCGGCCAGGCTACCTTGGCCGAATGCGTCGGGCGCACCCAGCATCTCGTTCAGGCGCGCGGCGCTTTCGGGCAGCGGTACGAAACGGCTGCGCGGGCGCTGCGGCAGGCTTTTCAGCAGCGCCTGGATCTTGTCCTTCAGCATGCCGGGCACCAGCCATTCGCAGCGCGCCTCGCTCACCTGGTTCAGCACGAACAGCGGCACGGTGACGGTGAGGCCGTCCTTGGCGTCGCCCGGCTGGTGCAGGTAGGTGGCGGTGCAGTCGACGCCGCCCAAGCGAATCATCTTGGGGAAGGCGGCGGTGGTGATACCCGCCGCCTCGTGGCGCATCAACTCGTCGCGCGTCAGGTGCAGCAGCTTCGGGTTGGTCTGGCTGGCTTCGCGCCACCAGCGCTCAAAATCTCGGCCGTTGCTGATGCCCTGCGGAATCTGGCTGTCGTAGAAGGCGTAGATCAGCTCGTCGTCCACCAGCACGTCCTGGCGGCGGCTCTTGTGCTCCAGTTCCTCGACCTTGGTGATCGTCTTGGCGTTGGCTTGCAGAAACGGCAGGCGGCGCGCCCAGTCGTCGGGCCACTCGCCGTTCACCAGCGCCTCGCGGATGAAGATTTCGCGCGCGGCGTGCGGATCGACGTGGCCGTAGCTCTTGCGTCGCCCGCCGTACACGACCAAGCCGTACAGCGTGGCGCGCTCGAAGGCGATCACGTCCTGCGCCTTCTTTTCCCAGTGCGGCTCCAGCAGTTGTTTCTTCAGCAGATGGCCGCCGACTTCTTCCAGCCAGGGCGGCTCGATGTTCGCGATGCCGCGGCCAAACAGGCGCGTGGTCTCCACCAGCTCGGCGACGACGATCCACTTGCCGGGCTTCTTGCTGAGGTGCGCGCCCGGGTGGCGATGGAACTTGATGCCGCGCGCGCCCAGGTATTCGCCCGCGCCGTCGCGTCCGCTAGCGTCTTCGCCCTCGATCTTCTGACCGATGTTGCCCAGCAGGCCAGCAAGCAGAGATTTGTGCAGCGCCTCGTAGCCAGCAGAAACATGCCCCCACGCTCCGCGCTCCGCGTCTGCGCTGCCCCCCGAGGGGGCCGCGCTCGGCTTGGGGCGGCCCGGCGCCGGGCGGTGTGTGTTTTCCATCCACCCGTGCTCGGCCACCACGGTGCGCAATTGCGTGTGGATGTCGCGCCACTCGCGCACGCGGCGGATGCTGATGAAGTTCTGGCGCAGCAGGTTTTCCCATTGGCGGTTGCTGAGTTTGTGGGTAGGCTGGCCCTCACCCCCGCCCTCTCCCGCTGGCGGGAGAGGGAGTTTCTGGGCGCCATGCATGTCCGCTCGCGCGGAGCCGGTCTTGCCCCCTCTCCCGCTGGCGGGAGAGGGGGCGGGGTCCCCGCGAAGCTTTGCTTCGTGGGGTGCAGGTGGGGGTGAGGGTGACTCGCCCAGCGCCCGCCGCGCCTCCTCCATCGCCAGCGCCGCGCGCTGCGCCGCTGGCAGCGCAGCTAGGTTGGCGGGCTTCCTGGTTAGGTCCTTGCCTTCGGCCACCGCCATCTCGCGCCGCGTCTGCACCACCTGCCCACCACGCGCGTCGTGCAGCCATTTCCACAGCCGCAGGTAGCCGCTGAATTCACTTTTCTCATCATCGAACTTGGCGTGCGCCTGATCGGCCTGGGCCTGTTGCTCCAGCGGGCGATCGCGCACGTCCTGCACGCTCAAGGCAGCGGCGATGATCAGCACCTCGCGCAGCGCCCCGCGCTCACGCGCTTCCAGAATCATGCGGCCCACGCGCGGGTCGAGTGGCAGGCGCGACAGCTCCTGGCCCAGCGCGGTCAGACCCTGCGCCTCGTCCATGGCACCCAGTTCCTGCAAGAGCTGGATGCCGTCGGCAATCGCCCGGCCCGAAGGTGCATCGAGAAACGGAAAATCTTCCACCCGCCCGCCCTCGCCACCCAGGTGCAGGCTTTTCATGCGCAGGATGACGGCGGCCAGCGACGAGCGCAGGATTTCGGGGTCGGTGAAGCGCGGGCGGCCCGCAAAATCTTTCTCGTGGTACAGCCGGATGCACACGCCGTCGCTCACGCGCCCGCAGCGGCCAGCACGCTGGTTGGCGGCGGCCTGGCTCACTGGCTCGATCAGCAACTGCTCCACCTTGCTGCGGTAGCTGTAGCGCTTGACGCGCGCCGTGCCAGGGTCAATCACATATTTGATGCCCGGCACGGTGAGCGAGGTCTCGGCCACGTTGGTGGCGATCACGATGCGTGGCGCACCGTGCGTGTCGAACACGCGGTCCTGCTCCGCCTGGCTGAGGCGCGCGAACAGCGGCAGCACCTCGGCGTTGCGGGTCAGCGGGCTGTGCGACAGGTGCTTGCGCAGGTGTTCGGCGGCGTCGCGGATTTCGCGCTCGCCGGGCATGAAGATGAGGATGTCGCCGGCAGGTCTTCCCACCCAGACTTCGTCGACGGCCTCTGCAATCGCATCGTTCAGGTCGTACTCGCGCGATTCCTCGAACGGGCGATAGCGCTGCTCAACGGGGTACATGCGGCCCGACACCAGCAACACCGGCGCGGGCTGGCCTTTCGCATCCGCGAAGTGTTTGGCGAACCGATCCGCGTCGATGGTGGCCGAGGTGACGATGAGCTTCAAGTCAGGCCGGCGCGGCAATATCTGCTTCAGGTAACCCAGCAGAAAGTCGATGTTCAGGCTGCGCTCGTGCGCCTCGTCGATGATGAGCGTGTCGTAGTTTTTAAGCAGCGGGTCGGTCTGCGTCTCGGCCAGCAGAATGCCGTCGGTCATCAGCTTGATGCTGGCGCCGGGCGTCAGGCGGTCGTTGAAGCGCACCTTGTAGCCCACCACCTCGCCCAGCGGCGTCTGCAGCTCGTCGGCGATGCGCTTGGCCACGCTGGTGGCGGCGATGCGGCGCGGCTGCGTGTGGCCGATCAGCCGGCCACGCTCGCCGGGCCGCGCGTTCAGGCGCCCACGCCCCATCGCCAGCGCGATCTTGGGCAGTTGCGTGGTCTTGCCCGAGCCGGTTTCGCCACAGACGATGATGACTTGATGCGCGGCCAGCGCAGCTTCGATCTCGGCGCGGCGCGCTGATACGGGCAGGTCGGGGGGAAACTGGATCGTCGGCTGGGAGGCGCCGGAAGCTGGCTGGGACATAGAGGGGCACGATTATTGATCCGAAAGAAAGCGTCTTGCCGAATCTTCAACGTGGCGTGATGGACTGCCCCACCACCCATGGCAGGCATCCGTGCGCCGTGGCGGAATTGCAAGTGGTTCGCTTTCGGATTCATATTCCAACGCTTTGGCAGGGCGCTTTGGCTGTGCGATCCGTCATGACCACGGTCGGGATTACGCCATTCCGCGCCGGGGCCGCTAGCCGGTAGACTTGCAATCCCGGTCAGGCAGGTGGCGTGTATTGGTTGGCGTGCCGGTGCCTGTTTTCCAGAAATTGATTCAATAAGAGAGAAAGAGAGACATCATGAAAGCCACTTTCCGTATGCAGAGCGTTGCCGCCGCCATGGGTGTTGCCGGCCTGCTGGCCTTCTCCAGCGTCCACGCCCAGATCAAGATTGCCGCCGTCGGGCCGGCCACCGGCCCGGTGACGCAGTATGGCGACATGGTCAAGGAAGGCGTGAACACGGCGGTCGAGCTGGTCAACGCCGCTGGCGGCATCAATGGCAAGAAGGTCGAGGTCGTCGTCGTGGACGACGCCTGCGAGCCCAAGCAGGGGCCGGTGGCCGCCAACCGCGTGGTCAATGACAAGATCCACTACGTGGTCGGCCCGGTGTGCTCGGGCGCGTCGATCGCCGCGGCGCCGATCTACAACAACGAGGGCGTGGTGGTGGTCACCCCCTCGGCCACCTCGCCCAACCTGACCGACGGCAAGAACTTCCACTACATCTTCCGCACCATCGGCCGCGACGACCAGCAAGGCCCGTCGGCCGCCAAGTTCATCGCCTCCAAGATCAAGCCCAAGAAGGTCGCCGTGCTGCACGACAAGCAGTCCTACGGCCAGGGCATTGCCGCCGCTGTGCGCGACGACCTGAAAAAGGCCGGCGTGAACGTGGCGCTGTTCGAGGGCATCAACGCTGGTGACAGCGACTACTCGGCCGTCATCACCAAGCTCAAGAGCACGGGCGTGGACTTCGTCTACTACGGCGGTTATCACCCCGAGATGGGCCTGCTGCTGCGCCAGGCCGGCGAGCAGGGCCTGAAGGTCAAGATGATGGGCCCCGAGGGCGTGGGCAACCCCGAGATCAACGCCATTGCCGGCGCGGCGGTGGAGGGCATGCTGCTGACGCTGCCGGCCGATTTCGCCGCCAACCCGAAGAACGCCGCCGTGGTGAAGGCCTTCAAGGACAAGAAGCGCGACCCCTCGGGCGCGTTCCAGCTCACCGCCTACACCGCCACTCAGGTGATCCTGGACAGCATCAAGGCCGTGGGCGATGACCCGAAGAAGGTGGCCGACCACCTGCACAAGACCAGCTTCGACACCCCGCTGGGCAACATCTCCTGGGATGCCAAGGGCGACCTGAAGGCGTTCGAGTTCCAGGTGTTCGAGTGGCACAAGGACGGCAGCAAGTCGGTCGTCAAGTAAGGCGCGCTCCTTTTCAAGAGGCCTGACCACGCGCCCCGGCGTCTTTTCCCCGGGGCGCTGTTCGTTGCGGTGCCCGTCCTGGCATCGTCCTTCACGCGCTCATCAAGAGGCTGCGCATGCCCGACTTTCTGCCCCAACTGATCCAGCAGCTGTTCAACGGCCTGTCGCTGGGTGCTATCTACGCGCTGATCGCCATTGGCTACACGATGGTGTACGGCATCATTGGCATGATCAACTTCGCCCACGGCGAGATCTACATGATCGGCGGCTACGTTGGCCTGGTCACGCTGTCAGCCATCGGCGTGCAAAGCGGCCTGCCGATCTGGCTGGTGATCGCGCTGATGCTGCTGGTGGCGGTGCTGGTGACCGGCGCGTATGGCTTCGCGGTTGACCAGCTGGCCTACCGGCCATTGCGCCACAGCCCGCGCCTGGTGCCGCTGATCTCGGCCATCGGCATGTCGATCTTCCTGCAGAACTGGGTCGCGCTGGGCCAGGGCGCGCGCGACATGGCGGTGCCCTCGCTGATTCCGGGCGCGTTCCGCTTCGGCGGCGACGGCGGCTTTGAGATTTTCGTGCCCTATTCGCGCGTGCTGGTGATCGTGGTCACCACGGTGCTGATGGTGCTGCTGACGCTGTACATCCGTCATTCGCGCATGGGCCGGGCCTCGCGGGCCTGCTCGCAGGACATGCACATGGCCAACTTGCTGGGCATCGACACCAACCGGGTGATCTCCTTCACCTTCGTGCTGGGCGCCATGCTGGCGGCCGTCGGCGGCGTGCTGATCGCGCTGGCGGTGGGCAAGCTGAACCCGTTCATCGGCTTCATCGCCGGTATCAAGGCCTTCACCGCGGCGGTGCTGGGCGGTATTGGCTCGATCCCGGGCGCCATGCTGGGCGGGGTGCTGCTGGGCGTGGCCGAGACGCTGGCGGCCGCCTACATCTCGTCCGAGTACAAGGATATCGTGGCCTTCTGCGTGCTGGTGCTGGTGCTGCTGGTGCGCCCCAGCGGCCTGCTGGGCAAGCCCGAGGTGGAGAAGGTCTGATGAGCGCCGCCAACGCCTCCCATACCTCTTCCATGCGCGCGCGCCCCGACTGGCGCCAGAACCTGACGCAGGCCGTCATGGCCAGCGTGTTGACGGCCCTGCTGGTGATTCCCATCTTCGGCGTGCGCCTGGAGCGCGCTGGCGCGCGCACCATCCTGGAGCCGCACTGGGACAAGGTGGCCTGGGCGTGCCTGGCGGTGTTCGCGGTGCAACTGCTGCGCCCCTGGTGGGCCAGTCTAGGTGGCACGCGCCGCATTCCCTGGCCAGAACTGCCCGAGGTATCGGCGCGCCGGCGCAACGTGCTGCTGGCGCTCGCCATGATCATCGCCGTCACCTGGCCCTTCATGGCCGGCCGCAACGCGGTGGACATCGCCACGCTGGCGCTGATCTACGTCATGCTCGGTTTGGGTCTGAACATCGTGGTCGGCTTCGCCGGCCTGCTGGATCTGGGCTTCGTGGGCTTCTACGCCACCGGCGCCTATACCTACGCCATGCTCTACCACTGGGCGGGCTGGGGCTTCTGGGAGGCGCTGCCCCTGGCTGGCGCGGTATCGGCGCTGTTCGGTTTCGTGCTGGGCTTTCCGGTGCTGCGTCTGCGCGGCGACTACCTGGCCATCGTGACGCTGGGCTTCGGCGAGATCATCCGCCTGCTGCTGGTCAACCTGACCGACTACACCGGCGGGCCGGACGGTATTTCCGGCATTCCGAAACCGACCCTGTTCGGCCTGGAGATGACGCGCAACCCCAGCACCGAGGGCGCCACCACCTTCCACCAGTTCTTCGGGCTGGAGTTCAACTCGCTGCACATGGTGATCCTGCTGTACCTGATGGCGCTGGCGCTGGCGGTGCTGACGCTGTGGATCTCCAACCGGCTGATCCGCATGCCCATCGGCCGCGCCTGGGAGGCGCTGCGCGAGGACGAGATCGCCTGCCGCTCGCTTGGCCTGAATCCGATGAGCATCAAGCTGTCGGCCTTCACCCTGGGCGCCATGTTCGCCGGTTTTGGCGGTGCCTTCTTCGCGGCGCGCCAGGGCATCGTCAATCCGGAGTCGTTCACCTTCATCGAGTCGGCGCTGATCCTGGCCATCGTGGTGCTGGGCGGCATGGGCTCGCAGATGGGCGTCATCGTGGCGGCCGTGCTGCTCACCGTGCTGCCCGAGCTGGCCCGCCAGTTCGCCGAATACCGCATGCTGGTGTTCGGCCTGGTGATGATCGTGATGATGGTGTGGCGCCCGCAGGGCCTGCTGCCCATGAAGCGGCACCACGTGGAGATCCAGTGATGGCGCCCGGCGACGACAACTTTTTGTGGGTCGATGGCCTGAGCATGCGCTTTGGCGGCCTGCTGGCCGTCGACGGCATCGGTTTCGGCGTGCGCGAGCGCGAGATCTTCGCCATCATCGGCCCCAACGGCGCCGGCAAGACGACCGTGTTCAACTGCATCAGCGGCTTTTACCGCCCCAGCACCGGCCGCATCCGCCTGCAAGGGCGCGACCTGGCCGGCCTGGGCAGCCATGCCGTGGCCCGGCAAGGGGTGGTGCGCACCTTCCAGAACGTGCGCCTGTTCAAGAACATGACGGTGCTGGAGAACCTGCTGGTGGCCCAGCACCGGCACCTGCGGACCTCGCTGCTGGCGGGCCTGTTCACGACGCGCGGCTACCGCGAAAGCGAGCAGAAGGCGCTCGAGCGCGCGTTGCACTGGCTCGATGAGATGGGGCTGCGCGAGTTCGCCAACCGCGAGGCCGGCACCCTGGCCTACGGCCACCAGCGCCGGCTGGAAATCGCGCGCTGCATGGTCACCGAGCCGCGCGTGCTGATGCTCGACGAGCCGGCCGCCGGCCTGAATCCGCAGGAAAAGCGCGATCTTCAGGACATGATCCGGCAACTGCGCGACCGCTACGGCCTGGCCGTGCTGCTGATCGAGCACGACATGAGCCTGGTGATGGGCGTGTCCGAGCGCATCCTGGTGATGGAGCATGGCCGCCCGATCGCCCTGGACGCGCCCGACGCCATCCGCCAGAACCCGCGCGTGATCAAGGCCTACCTGGGAGAAGAATGATGGCGGCCATGCTGGAGGTGAAGGATTTGAGCACCCACTACGGCGCCGTCTGCGCCGTGGACATGGTGAGCCTGCGTGTCGACCAGGGTGAAATCGTCTCGCTGATCGGCTCCAACGGCGCTGGCAAGACCTCGCTGCTGATGACGGTGTGCGGCAACCCGCGCGCCAGCAGCGGCCACGTGCTGCTGGAAGGGCAGAACATCACGCTGCTGCCCTCGCACCTGATCATGCGCAAGGGCATTGCGATCTCGCCCGAGGGGCGGCGCGTGTTCCCGCAACTGACGGTGACCGAAAACCTGCAGATGGGCGGCTTCTTTCTCGACAAGGCGGAGATCGCCGAAGGCATCGAGCACGTGTTCAAGCTGTTTCCCCGTCTGCGCGAGCGCGCCACGCAGCGCGCCGGCACGCTCTCGGGCGGCGAGCAGCAAATGCTGGCCATTGGCCGCGCGCTGATGAGCAAGCCGCGCCTGCTGCTGCTGGACGAACCCACCCTGGGCCTGGCGCCGCTGATCATTGCCCAGATCTTCGAGATCATCCAGTCGATCCGCGATGAGGGCGTGACGGTGTTCCTGGTCGAGCAGAACGCCAACCGCGCCCTGCAGATCGCCGACCGCGGTTACGTGCTGGAAAACGGCCGCCTGGTGCTGGAAGACACCGGCGCCAACCTGCTGCAGAACGACGACGTGCGCAAGGCCTATCTGGGCGGCTGAAGCAGTCAAACCAGCGCCCCATCCACGGCGCACCACGGCTGCTGCCCATTCAAGCGGCTGGGCATCTCCAACGGAGATGGCTGGATGATCCATTTGCTGGACAATGAAAGATTGTCCATCTCCATCCGATATCGTCTTTGCCCCTCATGAAGGTGACCGAACGCAGCTTCGCCCGCCGCATCGACCTGACGTCGCTGCAGCTGTTCGTGGCCGTGTGCGAAGCGGGCAGCATTGGCCGCGCGGCCGAGCGCGAGTTCATCGCCGCGTCGGCCATCAGCAAGCGGCTGGCCGAACTGGAAAACACCCTGGGCACCACCTTGCTGTACCGCCACGCGCGCGGGGTCGACCTCACGCCCGCCGGGCAGGCGCTGCTGCACCATGCCCGCAGCGTGCTCTACGGGCTGGAGAAGATGCAGGGCGAGCTGAGCGAATACGCCGATGGCGTGCGCGGCCATGTGCGCGTGCACGCCAGCATTTCGGCCATCGTGCAGTTCCTGCCCGAGGACCTGGGCCGTTTCGCGCGCCAGCACCCGCAGGTCAAGATCGACCTGGAAGAACACCTCTCCAGCGACGTGCTGCGCGCCGTGCGCGAGGGCGCGGCCGACATCGGCATCTGCAACACCGCCCATCTGGGCCACGGCGCCGAAGCCCTGCGGGCGCAACCCTACCGGCGGGATGAGCTGGCATTGATCGTGCCCGCGGCCCACGCCCTGTCCTCGCGCGAAGCGCTGCGGTTCGAGGAAAGCCTGGACTTCGACCACGTCGGCCTGCACGCCAACAGCTCCATCGCGCTGGCCATGCACCAGGCCGCGGCGCAGGCGGGCCGCGCCATTCGCCTGCGCATCCGCGTGACGGGGCTGGACGCCATGTGCCGCATGATCGACAACGGCCTGGGGCTGGGCGTGATGCCACGGCGCGCGTTCGAGCTGATGCGCGGCCACAGCCCGCTGGTGGCCGTGCCGCTCAGCGACGACTGGGCACGGCGCTCGCTGGGTCTGGTGGCGCGCGACTTCGCCACCCTGCCGGCCACCGCGCGGGCACTGGTGCGGCACCTGTGCCAGGCACCCGCGCCCGGCACGTCCGATACACCCGGCATGCCGGCCGCCGCATAAAATTTGAAAGGCAACGAGAACCCCATGACGACCGCACGAACCCTCTACGACAAGCTCTGGGACGACCACGTCGTCCACACCGAGAACGATGGCACGGCCATCCTCTACATCGACCGACATCTGGTGCACGAAGTCACCAGCCCGCAGGCCTACGAGGGGCTGCGCCAGGCGGGCCGCAAGGTCTGGCGCATCAGCAGCGTGGTCGCCACCGCCGACCACAACACGCCCACCACCGGCTGGGAGCGCGGCTACGACGGCATCGAGGACCCGATCAGCAAGGAGCAGGTCACCACGCTCGATGCCAACATCAAGGAACACGGCGCGGCGGCCTTCTTCCCCTTCCTGCACGCGCGCCAGGGCATCGTGCACGTCATCGGTCCCGAAAGCGGCGCCACCTTGCCCGGCATGACAGTGGTCTGCGGCGACAGCCACACCAGCACGCACGGCGCCTTTGGCGCGCTGGCGCACGGCATCGGCACCAGCGAGGTCGAGCACGTGCTGGCCACGCAGACCCTGCTGGCCAAGAAGGCCAGGAACATGCTCATCAAGGTCAACGGCCAGGCCGCGCCCGGCGTGACCGCCAAGGACATCGTGCTGGCCATCATCGGCAAGATCGGCACCGCTGGCGGCACCGGCTACACCATCGAATTCGGCGGCGATGCCATCCGGCGCTTGAGCATGGAAGGCCGCATGACGGTGTGCAACATGGCCATCGAGGCCGGTGCGCGCGCCGGCCTGGTGGCCGTGGACGACAAGACCATCGAATACGTCAAGGGCCGCCTGCTGGCCCCGGGCACCGATTCGGCCACCGGCCAGTTCGTCGGCGGCCCCGAGTGGGACCAGGCCGTCGCCTACTGGAAGACCCTGCACTCCGACGAAGGAGCCCATTTCGACACCGTGATCGAACTCGATGCCAGCCAAATAGTGCCGCAGGTCACCTGGGGCACCAGCCCCGAGATGGTGCTGGGCATCGACGGCCGCGTGCCCGACCCCGACAAGGAAAAGGACGCCAGCAAGCGCGGCGCCATCGAGCGCGCCCTGGCCTACATGGGGCTGGAGCCCAACAAGGCGCTGAGCGACATCCACGTCGACAAGGTGTTCATCGGCAGCTGCACCAACAGCCGCATCGAGGACATGCGCGAAGCCGCCGCGCTGGTGAAAAAGCTTGGCCGCAAGGTGGCCCCCAACGTCAAGCTGGCGATGGTGGTGCCCGGCTCCGGTCTGGTGAAGAAACAAGCCGAGGCCGAGGGCCTGGACAAGATCTTCACCGCCGCCGGTTTTGAGTGGCGCGAACCCGGCTGCAGCATGTGCCTGGCCATGAACGCCGACCGGCTGGAGCCCGGCGAGCGCTGCGCCTCCACCAGCAACCGCAACTTCGAGGGCCGCCAGGGCAATGGCGGCCGCACCCACCTGGTCAGCCCCGCCATGGCGGCGGCGGCCGCGGTGCACGGGCATTTCGTTGATGTCCGTGCGTACTAAGGCCCGGCAACGGGCATTCCATCCACTCCGAGGAGTTCAATCATGCTGAAGAAGTTTGCAATGCTGCTGGGCGCACTCACCGTGGCCCTGACGACGCTGACCGCCTGCAACACCGTGGCGGGCGTCGGCAAGGATGTGCAGCGAGCGGGCGACGGCATTGAAAACGCCGCCGAACGCGCCAAGCGCTGACATCCGGGCACCTATTGAGATTTTCAAAAATCACGACAACGCGGGCCATCAGAAAGAAATCTCCCTCTCCCTCTGGGAGAGGGTTGGGGTGAGGGCAAGCGGCGTGTCATGAATTACGAAATTTTCAATAGTACGCCGGCCCGGAAATTTCGAAACATGAAAGTCTCCGGGGTGGCGTACCAGGCATCTTTCCGCCGCATCGCCCGTGGGCGCGCGGCACTTCCTTTTTGCGTTTTTGTCTTTCGTTCTGGCGCGCAGGCCATGCCCGTGTTGCCCGGCACCTTTCCCATCATGGACAAGTTCACCATTCACCAGGGCCTGGTCGTTCCCATCGACCGCGAGAACGTCGACACCGACGCCATCATTCCCAAGCAATTCCTCAAGTCGATCAAGAAGACCGGCTTCGGCCCCAACCTGTTCGACGAGTGGCGCTACCTGGACAAGGGCGAGCCCGGCATGGATCCGGCCACCCGCAAGCCCAACCCCGACTTCGTGCTGAACCAGCCGCGCTACCAACCAGGCCCCTCCGGCAGCCCCGGCGCCAGCGTGCTGCTGGCGCGCAAGAACTTCGGCTGCGGCTCCAGCCGCGAGCACGCGCCCTGGGCGCTGCAGCAGTACGGCATCCGGGCACTCATCGCCCCCAGTTTTGCCGACATCTTCTTCAACAACTGCTTCAAGAACGGCCTGTTGCCCATCGTGCTGCCCGAAAGCACCGTCGCCAGGCTGTTCGACGAAGTGGCCGCCTTCCCCGGCTACCAGCTCACCGTGGACCTGCCGCGCCAAGTCATCGTCAAGCCCGACGGCACCGAGCTGCCGTTCGACGTGCAGCCCTTCCGCAAGGAATGCCTGCTGAATGGCTGGGACGATATTGGGCTGACGCTGCGTCAAAGCGACAAGATCAAGGCCTTCGAGGCCGAGCGCCTGGCAAGCAAGCCCTGGCTGGCACGCACCGCCACCACGGCCTGATTCCAGGATTACAAGCCAAATCACTTGATTATCAACGAGTTTCAGAGCGTGCATGCACGCGGTTTTCCATCGCTTTTTGTGGGAGCGGGCTTGCCCGCGATAAGCCTTGGCTCAGGGCGAAACGCTGCCATCGCGGCCAAGGCCGCTCCCACAAGCCGTATCTGAGACTTCTTGATAATCAAGCCAAATCAAGCCTCAGCGCTTGATGGACAATCGTGAATAGCTATAAATAGAAGAGTAAATTGATCATGAAAATCGCCATCCTCCCCGGTGACGGCATCGGCACCGAAATCGTCGCCGAGGCCGTCAAAGTGCTGAAAAGCCTCGACCTGAAGTTCGAACTGGAAGAAGCCCCCGTCGGCGGCGCCGCCTACGACGCGCACGGTCATCCGCTGCCCGATGCCACGTTAAGCCTCGCCAAGTCCGCCGACGCCATCCTGTTCGGCGCCGTGGGCGACTGGAAGTACGACCAGCTTGACCGCCCGCTGCGCCCCGAGCAGGCCATCCTGGGCCTGCGCAAGCACCTGGGCCTGTTCGCCAACTTCCGCCCCGCCATCTGCTACGAGCAGCTCACCCACGCCTCCAGCCTGAAGCCCGAACTGGTGGCGGGTCTGGACATCCTCATCATCCGCGAACTGACGGGCGACATCTATTTCGGCCAGCCGCGTGGCCGCCGCGTGGCGCCCGATGGGCACTTTCCCGGTGCCGAGGAAGCCTTCGACACCATGCGCTATTCGCGCCCCGAGATCGAGCGCATCGCCCGCGTCGCCTTCGAGGCCGCGCGCAAGCGCCACAAGCGCGTGACGAGCGTCGACAAGGCCAACGTGCTGGAGACCTTCCAGCTGTGGAAGGACGTGGTGACCGAGGTGCACAAGGACTACCCGGACGTGCAGCTCGACCACATGTACGTCGACAACGCCGCCATGCAGTTGGTGAAGGAGCCGAAGAAGTTCGACGTCATCGTCACCGGCAACATGTTCGGCGACATCCTGAGCGACGAGGCCTCCATGCTCACCGGCTCCATCGGCATGCTGCCCTCGGCCAGTCTGAACGACAAAAAGCAGGGCCTGTACGAACCCAGCCACGGCAGCGCCCCCGACATCGCGGGCAAGGGCGTGGCCAACCCGCTGGCCACCATCCTGAGCGCCGCGATGATGCTGCGCTTTTCCCTGAACCAGCCCGAGGCCGCCGACCGCATCGAAACGGCGGTGAAGAAAGTGCTGGCGCAAGGGCTGCGCACGCCCGATATCCACAGCGACGGCACCACGAAAGTGGGCACGCGCGAGATGGGCGAGGCGGTGGTCAACGCCCTGTGATCCAGGCGTCTTGATCCAGCCGGCCAGCCGGCCAGCCGCCGCCGTGCTCAGGTGCCCGCGGCCATCACCTCCGGGTTCAGCGGCGTGACCGGCTTGCCCTGCGTGAGGTAGCCGATCAGGTTGTCCGCCGCCAGCGCGGCCATGGCCCGGCGCGTGGGCACGGTGGCGCTGCCGATGTGCGGGGTGAGCACGACATTGGGCACGGTGAGCAGGTCGGGGTGCACGCGGGGCTCGCCCTCGAACACGTCCAGGCCGGCGGCGGCGATGCGGCCCTCGCGCAGCGCCTGGGCCAGCGCGGCGTCGTCGACGATGCCGCCGCGCGCGATGTTCACCAAGGTGGCGGTGGGCTTCATCAGCGCCAGCTCGGCGGCGCCGATGGTGTGGTGCGACTCCTTGCTGTAGGGCACGACCAGCATCACGTGGTCGGCGGTTTTCAGCAGTTCGTCCTTGCCGACGTAGCGGGCGCCCACGGCGGCCTCATCGGCCTCGGGCAGGCGCGAGCGGTTGTGATAGATCACCTTCATGCCGAAGCCCAGCGCGCCACGCCGCGCGATGGCCTGGCCGATGCGGCCCATGCCGATGATGCCCAGCGTGCTGCCGTGCACGTCCTGGCCGATCAGCATGTCGTAGGCCCAGCGGTCCCACTTGCCGGCGCGCAGGAAGTGCTCGGACTCGGCCACGCGGCGGGCGGCGGCCATCAGCAGCGCGAAGCCCATGTCGGCGGTGGTCTCGGTCAGCACGCCGGGGGCGTTGGTGGCCAGCACGCCAGCGGCCGTCATGGCGGGCACGTCGAAGTTGTTGTAGCCAACGGCCATGTTGGCGCAGATGCGCAGGTCAGGGCAGGCGGCCAGCAACTCGGCGTCAATGCGCTCGCCGCCGGTGGTGAACACGCCTTGCTTGCCTTGCAGGCGGCGAATGAACTCAGCGCGCGGCCAGATGTCGTCGGGCGCGTTGGCTTCAACCTCGAAGTGCAGGGCGAGCCGGTCGACGATTTCAGGAAAAACGGCGCGTGCGATCAGGATGCGGGGGCGTGAGCAAGCGTTCATGAAGGCATTCTATGGAGCAACCCGACCCCGCCAACAGGGCCGGTGTACCTGAAGAAAATCAATGACTTGCAAAACATTTTTTTGAGAGGCTGTCCTCAAATTCATCGCGGTAAGCGATTGCCCGGATCGGGTGTGCTGCAAGGCGCATTTCGCAGTCAATAGTTTGTGCTATTGGCAAGGAATGCAACGCCGCAGGGCGCTCGAGACCGGGGACAAGCGCGGCGCGAGGAGTTTGGGGACAGCCTCTGAGACAGTGTCGTCATTCAGGACAAACCCATGCAATGCCTTCACCTCATCCCGTCATGGCGGCGAAGGCCGCCATCCACACAGTGTCCGTGGGTCAACGCCGTTGTCAAGGTGACGCCCATGGATGGCGGCTTTCGCCGCCATGACGAGGGAATATGAGGGGGGGTTTTCTGATGACGCTCCTTGCCCCGCTCATGTGGAAGAAGTCGTGGTAGGGCAGGGGGGGACTTGATGAAAAATTGACACCATCCATCATGGCTTTAGCGTTTGAATGATCTACGCAAGAAGCTATTGTTTTGATATCTGCAAGTGGCGTCAAATGGATGTCGCTGGTTTTTCGTGGTTTTTTGCTTTCTCATGCTTCTGGGAGCGTGCTGCCGGGCCTTGCTGCCCGCGTGAGCCAGGACGGGTCAGCTATAATCGACAGGTTTTGCATCTTGCAAAGCGCACGTGGCGTGCAGTTCCGGCGCGCCACGCAAGTCAAACCATTTGGAACGAGGAAATTTTTTCATGATCTCCAAGGAGAACAAGGCCGCCGTGGTCAAGGACAACGCGCGCGCCGCCAATGACACCGGCAGCCCCGAAGTGCAGGTCGCCATTCTGACCGCGCGCATCAACGAGCTGACCCCCCACTTCAAGCAGCACGCCAAGGACCACCATGGCCGCCGTGGCCTGCTGCGCATGGTCAGCCGCCGCCGCAAGCTGCTCGACTACCTGAAGGGCAAGGACGCTGATCGCTACCTTGCCCTGATCCAGAAACTGGGTCTGCGCAAGTAAGCCCATGCCCAAGCAAAACGCCTGACGCCGCACGTGGCTCAGGCGTTTTTGTCTTTTTTTCAACCCGGAGCGACGGGCATTCAGAAGCTGAAGCTGTGTCATTCCACCAGCGAGGCGCCCATGGCGCACGCTGCTGGAATGGCATCGTGTTTTGAATGAAATCCGGCTCCAGCGCAGACCAATACTGCGCAGCAAGCTACGATTAAAGGAGCAATCATGAGCCTATTCAACAAAGTCACCAAGTCCTTCCAGTGGGGCGACAAGACCGTCGTCATGGAAACGGGCGAAATCGCCCGCCAGGCCACCGGCGCCGTGCTGGTCGACATCGACGGCACCGTCATCCTGGCCACCGTGGCCGCCAGCAAGAATGCCAAGCCGGGTCAGGACTTCTTCCCGCTCACCGTCGACTACATCGAGAAGACCTACGCCGCCGGCAAGATTCCCGGCAGCTTCTTCAAGCGCGAGGCCAAGCCGAGCGAGCTGGAGACGCTGACTTCCCGCCTGATCGACCGCCCGATCCGCCCGTTGTTTCCCGATGGCTTCTTCAACGAAGTGCACGTGGTCATCCACACGCTGTCGTTGAACCCCGAGGTGGATGCCGACATCGCCGCCATGATCGGCGTCAGCGCCGCGCTGTCGATCAGCGGCATTCCGTTCAACGGCCCCATCGGCGCCGCGCGCGTGGGCTACGTGAACGGCGAATACGTGCTGAACCCCGGCCCCACGGCACGCAAGAACAGCAAACTCGACCTGGTGGTGGCTGGCACCGAAGCCGCCGTGCTGATGGTCGAATCCGAGGCTGATCAGCTGAGCGAGGACGTGATGCTGGGCGGCGTGGTGTTCGGCCACGAGCAGGGCAAGATCGCCATCAACGCCATCCACGAGCTGGTGCGCGAAGCCGGCAAGCCGCTGTGGGCCGACAACGGCACCTGGGCGCCCGAGGCGAAGGACGAGGACTTCATCGCCAAGGTGAACGCCGCCGCCGAGGAGAAGCTGCGCGCTGCCTACCAGATCCGCAGCAAGCAGGCCCGCACGCAGGCGCTGCGCGAGGCCAATGCCGCCGTCAAGGCCGATCTGACCGCGCAAGGCGTTGAGTTCGACGCCGTCAAGCTCGACAACCTGTTGTTCGAGGCCGAAGCCCGCATCGTGCGCGGCCAGATCCTGGCCGGCGAGCCGCGCATCGACGGCCGCGACACGCGCACCGTGCGCCC
>JAUNUR010000129.1 GCA_030538085.1 Pseudomonadota bacterium
AGGTGACGCCCCATGGATTGCGGCCTTCGCCGCAATGACGAGGGGATGTGAGGGAATTTTTCTGATGGCACGTGCTGTCGTGACTATTGAAAATATCAATAAAACGCCCGCTTGCGCGGGCGTTTGGTCAATCAGCCGGAAACCTGGCGATCAAGCGGTTTGCCCGCTGAAGGCAAACACCCCCGGGTCCTTGATCGGATCGACCGTGACGTCGATCTCCGACTTCGGCGGGAAGCGTCCTTCCAGCAGCAGCTTCGACAGCGGATTCTCGATGCGCTGCTGGATCGCACGCTTGAGCGGCCGCGCGCCGAACACCGGATCGAACCCGACCTTGGCCAGCTCGGCCAGCGCCTGCTCGCTCACGTTCAGGGCCAGGTCCATCTTGGCCAGGCGCTCGGTCAGCACCTTGAGCTGGATCTTGGCAATGGCGCCGATCTGGCTCGCGTCCAGACCGTGGAACACCACGATCTCGTCGATGCGGTTCAGGAATTCGGGCCTGAAGTGGTTCTTCAGCTCGCCGAACACCGCATCCTTGACCTCTTCATACGGCTGCCCGGCCATGCTCTGGATCATGGGCGAGCCGATGTTACTGGTCATGATGATGACGGTGTTCTTGAAGTCCACCGTGCGGCCCTGGCCGTCGGTCAGGCGCCCATCGTCCAGCACTTGCAGCAGCACGTTGAACACATCGGGGTGCGCCTTCTCGATCTCGTCGAACAGGATCACGCTGTAGGGCTTGCGGCGCACGGCCTCCGTCAGGTAGCCGCCCTCGTCGTAGCCCACGTACCCGGGCGGCGCGCCGATCAGGCGGGCCACGCTGTGCTTCTCCATGAACTCGCTCATGTCGATGCGCACCATGTGCTCTTCGCTGTCGAACAGAAAGCCCGCCAGCGCCTTGGTGAGCTCGGTCTTGCCCACGCCGGTGGGGCCGAGAAAGAGGAATGACCCCAGCGGCCGGTTCGGATCAGACAGGCCTGAGCGCGAGCGCCGGATGGCGTTGGCCACGGCCGAGATCGCCTCGTCCTGCCCCACCACGCGCTCGTGCAGCCGGTCTTCCATGCGCAGCAGCTTCTCGCGCTCGCCCTGCATCATCTTGCTGACGGGGATGCCGGTGGCGCGGCTGACGACCTCGGCAATCTCTTCGGCGCCGACCTCGGTGCGCAGCAGCTTGTGGCCCTTGCCCTGCGCCTCGGCGTCCTGTTCGCTGGTCTGCGCCTCGTGCAACTGCTTTTCCAGCGCGGGCAGCTTGCCGTACTGCAGCTCGGCCACCTGGTTGAAGTCACCCTTGCGGGTGGCTTCCTGCATCTGGAACTTGATCTGCTCGATCTCCTTGCGGATCTGCTCGCTGCCCTGGGCGCTGGCCTTCTCGGCCTTCCAGATTTCGTCCAGATCAGCGTATTCCTTCTCCAGCGCGATCAGGTCTTCCTCGATGAGCTGCAGGCGCTTTTGCGAGGCCTCGTCGGTCTCCTTCTTCATCGCCTCGCGCTCGATCTTGAGCTGGATCATGCGGCGGTCCAGCCGGTCCATCACCTCGGGCTTGGAGTCGATCTCGATCTTGATCTTGGCCGCTGCCTCGTCGATCAGGTCGATGGCCTTGTCGGGCAGGAAGCGGTCGGTGATGTAGCGCGCGCTGAGTTCGGCTGCGGCCACGATGGCCGGGTCGGTGATGTCGACGCCGTGGTGCGCCTCGTACTTCTCCTGCAGGCCGCGCAGGATGGCGATGGTGTCTTCCACGCTGGGCTCGCCCACCAGCACCTTCTGGAAGCGCCGCTCCAGCGCCGCGTCTTTCTCGATGTACTTGCGGTATTCGTCCAGCGTGGTGGCACCGATGCAGTGCAGCTCGCCACGCGCCAGCGCGGGCTTCAGCATGTTGCCGGCGTCGATGGCGCCTTCGGCCTTGCCGGCGCCCACCATGGTGTGCAGCTCGTCGATGAACAGGATGATGCGGCCCTCTTCGTGCGCCACTTCCTTCAGCACGGCCTTCAGGCGCTCCTCGAACTCGCCTCGGTACTTGGCGCCGGCCAGCAGGCCCGCCATGTCGAGCACCAGCACCTGCTTGTTCTTCAGCGTATCGGGCACCTCACCAGCCACGATGCGCTGCGCCAGGCCTTCGACGATGGCCGTCTTGCCCACGCCCGGCTCACCGATCAGCACCGGGTTGTTCTTGCTGCGGCGCTGCAGCACCTGGATGGCGCGGCGGATCTCGTCATCGCGGCCAATCACCGGATCGAGCTTGCCCAGGCGCGCGCGCTCGGTCAGATCGAGCGTGTATTTCTTCAGCGCCTCGCGCTGGCTCTCGCCATCAGCGCTGTCCATGGTCTGGCCGCCGCGCACGGCGTCGATGGCGGCTTCGAGTGCCTTGCGGCTCAGGCCGGCCTCCTGCGCCATGCGACCAATTTCGCCCTTGGCGTCGCAAAGCGCCAGCAGGAACATTTCGCTCGGCACGAACTGGTCGCCGCGCTTGATGCTTTCCTTCTCGGTCGCCTGCAGCAGGCGGATCAGGTCAGGGCCCGGCTGTACCTGCTCCTGCCCGGTCACGGTGGGCAGGCGCTTGACGGCGGCCTCGGCATCCTGGCTCAGCTTGGCCACGTTGACGCCAGCACGCTGCAGCAGCGCCTTGGGGCCATCGGCCTGGCGGAGCATGGCGGCCAATAGGTGCACGGGTTCGATGTAGGCGTGGTCGTTTCCCAGGGCCAGCGACTGCGCGTCGGCCAGGGCTTCCTGGAATTTGGTGGTGAGTTTGTCGAGTCGCATGAAAACCTCCGAATTGC
>JAUNUR010000057.1 GCA_030538085.1 Pseudomonadota bacterium
CGCCGCATGACAAATGACGAATGCGCCATTTGTCATTGAAGCGCAGCGAAGTCATTTGTCATTTGTCATTTGCAAAGCGAATGTGCACGAAACGCGGTCCGGTCAGTGCGAGCCGCAGGCACCGCCCGCCTTGGGCGCCATGGGCGTGTCACGGTCCACGCCGGCGGCGGCCAGGCGCGCTTCGTAGTCCCGCCACAGCTTCTCCTGCTCTGAGCCCAGGTGGTACAGGTAGTCCCAGGTGAAGATGCCACTGTCGTGCCCGTCCGAGAACACGGGCTGCACGGCGTAGTTGCCCACCGGGGCGATGGCGGTGATGTCGACCTCGCGCTTGCCGGTCTGCAGCACTTCCTGCCCCGCGCCGTGGCCCTGCACCTCGGCGGAGGGCGAATAAATGCGCAGCAGCTCGAACGGAATGCGGAAGTGCGCGCCGTCGGGCCAGGCCAGCTCCAGCACGCGCGACTTGGCATGCACGGTCAGCTTCTGAGGGGGCGGGTGCAGCGGCGCGGACGTGGTCATGAGACAAACAGGGCTGGGGTAACCGCCCGATTGTGCCCGTTTGGCGTGCCCTCGCGGCTCGAACAGTTATAGCCTGCAAGGACGAGCAACGCCGCATGGCACGCCCAGCGCGGTGCGATCGGGTGCATAGCGCGCTCACCCAACCGGTGAACGTGATCGAAGCCGTGGAAGTCAGTGTTCATGCGGGTTGACCAAGGATGGCGAGCGGTCAACTGCCGTTTCTAGGGTTATAGTGGCCGCCGCCATGAACACCCCTGCCCTGCACCGCGCCGTCTTCTTCATCCTGCTCGCGGGCAGCACGCTGGGCTTTCTGTGGGTGCTGATGCCCTTTTTCAGCGCCGTGTTCTGGGCCGTCGCGCTGGCGCTGCTGTTCAACCCGCTGTTCCGGCGGCTGCGGGTGCGCCTGGGTGGCCGCGCCAATCTGGCGGCGCTGCTCACGCTGTTCATCGCCCTGGTGATCGTGATCCTGCCGATGATCATGGTGGTGGGATCGCTGGTGGACGACATCACGCAGCTGGTGCAGCGCCTGCGCTCGGGCGACATCAACCTGCGCAGCTATTTCAACCAGATCGTGGCCGCGCTGCCGGCCTGGGCCACGGAATGGCTGGAGCGCCTGGGCTTCATCAACCTGGAGAGCATCGTCGACCGCATCTCCAGCGGCCTGCTGCAGGGCACCCAGATGGTGGCGACGCGAGCGCTGGAGATCGGGCAGAACACGTTCCAGTTCCTGGTGCAGTTCGTGGTCATGCTGTACCTGCTGTTCTTCCTGCTGCGCGACGGCGCCTGGTTGTCGCGGCTGGTGCGCGAATCGGTGCCACTGGCGCGCAGCCACACGCACTATCTGCTGAACAAGTTCACCACCGTGATCCGCGCCACCGTCAAGGGCAACGTGGTGGTGGCCATCGTGCAGGGCGCGCTGGGCGGCGTGGCGCTGTGGGCGCTGGGCATCAAGGGGGCCGTGTTCTGGGGCGTGGTGATGGCCTTCCTGTCGCTGCTGCCGGCGGTGGGCGCGGCGCTGGTGTGGGCGCCCGTGGCCATCTACCTGCTGGCAACCGGCGCCATCTGGAAAGGCGCGGCGCTGATCGTGTGGGGCGTGGTGGTCATCGGCCTGTCGGACAACGTGCTGCGGCCCATCCTGGTGGGCAAGGACACCAAGATGCCGGACTACCTGGTGCTGGTCAGCACCATCGGCGGCATGTCGCTGTTCGGCATCAACGGCTTCGTCATCGGCCCGACCATCGCCGCCATGTTCATGGCCTGCTGGGCGTTGTTCAACCAAAGCGGCAACGTGCTGACGGCAGACGAGGCAGCGCCCGCCGCACCCAACGCATCCGCCGAAACCGCACCGCCAGTCGAACTCGCACCACCAGCCGAGGCCGCGCCCCCCACCGGCGGCGATGACCCCGCCACGCCCGGCGGTTGAAAGCGCGCAAGAGTCTGTCCTCGACATGACTGCGCGCCCATGCCCGCAGGGCGTAGAGTGGCGCGCATGGACTTCGCCTACCCGCCCCGCGTGCAGGCGCTGCAGCAACAGGTGCAGCGCTTCATTCAGGACCTGATCCTGCCCTCGCACCGCGACTGGCACCGCTGGGCCGATGCGGGTGTCTACCCGCTCGACGTGATCGAGCCACTCAAACGTCAGGCGCGCGAAGCCGGCCTATGGAACCTGTTCCTTCCCGGCCTGAAAGAGGGCGAACCCGGCACGCGCCTGACCAACCTTGAATACGCGCCGCTGGCCGAGATCATGGGCCGCGTGCCCTGGGCCAGCGAGGTGTTCAACTGCTCCGCGCCCGACACCGGCAACATGGAGCTGCTGCACCTGTTCGCCAGCGCCGCGCAGCGCACGCAATGGCTGCAGCCATTGATGGAAGGCGCCATCCGCTCGTGCTTCGCCATGAGCGAGCCCGACGTGGCCTCGTCCGACCCCACCAATCTGGGCACGCGCATCGCGCGGGACGGCGACCACTACGTGCTCAATGGCCGCAAGTGGTTCATCACCGGCGCGGCACACCCCAGTTGCCGGCTGGCCATCGTGATGGGCATTTCAGACGCCTCGCCCGATGCGCCCGCGCACCGCCGCCACAGCATGCTGCTGGTGCCCATGGACGCGCCGGGCCTGGAGATCGTGCGCAACATCCCGGTGATGCAGCACCAGGCCATCGAGGGGCACTGCGAACTGGTGTTCCGCGACGTGCGTGTGCCCGCGGTCAACCTGCTGGGCGCCGAGGGCGAGGGCTTCGCCATGGCGCAGGCGCGGCTGGGGCCGGGGCGCGTGCACCACTGCATGCGCACCATCGGCCAGTGCGAGCTGGCGCTGGAGCTGATGGCCGAGCGCGCGCTGGAGCGCATGGCCTTCGGCAGGCACCTGTCCGACTTCGCCAACGTGCAGGACTGGATCGCCATGAGCCGCATCGAGATCGACCAGGCGCGCCTGCTGGTGCTGCGCGCCGCCTGGCGCATGGACGTGGAAGGCAACCAGGCCGCGCGCACCGACGTGTCGGCCATCAAACTGGTGGCCGCGCGCCTGCAGACCACGGTGATCGACCGCGCCATGCAGGTGTTCGGCGCCGTCGGCCTGACGCCCGACACGCCGCTGGCCGCGCTGTGGAGCTGGGGCCGCGCGCTGCGCTTTCTGGACGGCCCCGACGAGGTGCACCTGCGCACCGTGGCGCGGCAGGAGCTGGCCAAAAGCCGCGCCCACCGTGGCGAGAACGTGCTGCACCTGCAGCGCTGGATGCCGCCCGACAGCGCGGATGTGGCGTAACAACACCCATAACGGCATCCAGAAAAAGCACCATGACCGCGCTCGGGTAAAGACGTGCCGTTTTGACGCCACCGCTCAAGCCGTTAGGCTTTCGGGCTGGCCTCGCGGCCGTTCCGCCGCTGGGTGAGCCCGCCCGGCAACTTCATCCGCCAAGAAATACCAACGCATGACCTCCATCGACCTGTTCGACGCCCGGCGCCGCCAGTGGCTGACCAGCACGGGCGCCGTCGCGCTCGGCAGCCTGCTGGGCACATCGCCGCTGTGGGCGCAAAACACGACCATCCACGAGCCAGAGCGCGGCCAGGCCGGCAAGGACGTGATCTGGCTGCCCACGCCCGACGCGCTGGTCACCCGCATGCTGCGCATGGCGCAGGTGACGCCCAAGGATTACGTGATCGACCTCGGCTCGGGCGACGGCAAGATCGTCATCGCCGCCGCGCGCGGGGGCGCGCAGGGGCTGGGCATCGAATACAACCCCGACCTGGTGGCACTGTCCAGGCAACGCGCCCAGGAAGCGAAGGTGGCCGACCGCGCGCGCTTCGAGAAAGCCGACATCTTCGAGTCGGATTTCAGCAAGGCCACGGTCATCACCATGTACCTGCTGCCGCACCTGAACCTGCGGCTGCGCCACCGCATCCTGGCGCTCAAGCCCGGCACGCGCGTGGTGTCGCACGAATTCCGCATGGGCCGCTGGCGGCCCGACGAAACCTCGCGCGTGGGCCACGCGTCGGCGCACCTGTGGCTGGTGCCGGCCAACGCGGGCGGCGACTGGGAGTTCAGCTTTCCGCAGCGCGGCGGCCCGCGCACGGTGCGCATGTCGTTCGCGCAGCACTTTCAGTACATCGTCGGCGAAGCCGCGTTCGAGGACTTCACCGCGCTGCCAAGCGACGGCAAGCTGCTGGGCGAGCGCCTGTCGTTCGACCTGACCGACGAGGACGGCCACCTGCGCCGCTTCGTCGGCCGCGTGGCGGGCGACCGCATCGACGGCTCGGTGTACGACTTCACCGCCAATGGCGCGCGCCAGCCCTTCAGCGCCCGCCGCCTGGGCGCCGCGCCCGCCTTCGAAGGCGCTGGCCCCGCGCCGGAGGACGAGGCCGAGCCGCTGGGCTTCGAATGAGCGTCAGCGCCGCCGAAACCAGCCAGCCGCGGCAGACGCTGCGCCTGCGCGAGGCGGTGGCCATCATCGTCGGCATCGTCATCGGCGCCGGCATCTTCAAGTCGCCCTCGCTGGTGGCGCAGTTCACCGGCTCCACCGGCTGGATGCTGACGGCCTGGCTGGCGGGCGGCGTGATCTCGCTCATCGGCGCGCTGTGCTATGCCGAACTGGCCGCCGCCTGGCCGCACGCGGGGGGCGACTACCACTTCCTGCACCGGGCGTATGGCAGGCGCGTGGCCTTCCTGTTCGCGTGGGCGCGCTTCGCCGTCATCACCACCGGCTCCATCGCCATGCTGGCCTTCGTGTTCGGCGACTACATGGGCGCCATCGTGCCGCTGGGCACCCACGGCGCGGCGGCGTGGGGCGCGCTGGCGGTGATCACGCTGACCTGGGTGAACGCGCGCGGCATCCACGCCAGCGCCAGCGCGCAAAGCTGGCTGACGCTGGCCGAGGTGCTGGGCCTGGTGCTGGTGGTGGCCGCCGGCCTGTGGCTGTGGGGCGATGCCGGCCACGCCATGCCGCCGGTGACCGCCGCCGTGGACGACGCGGCGACGGGTGGCTCCAGCGCGCCCGCGCTGGGCATGCTGGGCCTGGCCATGGTGTTCGTGCTGCTGACCTACGGCGGCTGGAACGAGGCCGCGTACCTCAGCGCCGAGCTGCGCGGTTCGCGCCGCGGCATGCTGCACGCGCTGGTCATCAGCATCGCGCTGATCACGGTGCTGTACCTGCTGGTCAACCTGGCCTACGTGTACGGGCTGGGCCTGCAGGGCATGGCCAAAAGCGAGGCCGTGGCGGCCGATCTGCTGGGCGTGGCCTTTGGCCGCGCCGGCGAAACGCTGATCGCCGTGATGGTGGCCGTGGCGGCGCTGACCTCGATCAACGCCACCATGATCGTCGGCGCGCGCACCAGCTTCGCCGTGGGCCGGGACTGGGCCGCGCTGCACGCACTGGGCCGATGGGAAGGCGATCGCGGCGTGCCAGCGGTGGCGCTGTACGCGCAATCGGCCTTCGCGCTGCTGCTGGTGGTGTTCGGCACCAGCCTGCGCAGCGGTTTTCAGACCATGGTGGATTACACGGCGCCGGTGTTCTGGCTGTTCTTCCTGCTGTGCACGCTGGCGCTGATCGTGCTGCGCCGCAAGGAGCCCGACACACCGCGCCCCTTCAAAGTGCCGCTGTACCCGTTGCTACCCCTGCTGTTCGCGGCGGTGTGCGGCTACATGCTGTGGTCGTCGGTGGTCTACGTGAAGGCCGGCGCGCTGGCTGGTGTGGGCGTGCTGGCGGTGGGCGCACTGATCCTGCTGTGGTTGGAGTCGCGCGGCGGCCCGGGTGTGCCGGTGGCGGCCACGGTGCCCATCAAGCGGCGACGATGAAAAAAGCCGCATGCCCTGTTGGAGCATGCGGCCTTTTCATGTTGGTGGTGCCCGGGGCCGGACTCGAACCGGCACACCTTGCGGCGGGGGATTTTGAATCCCCTGCGTCTACCGATTCCGCCACCCGGGCATTGCGATAGGCAAGCCTGAAATTATGGCACAGTGCTTCTCATGAACTACCCGACCATCGAAGACACCATTGGCCGCACACCACTGGTGCGCCTGCAGCGCGTGAACGCCGATGACAACGCCACGCGCGGCAATGTGGTGCTGGCCAAGCTGGAGGGCAACAACCCCGCCGGCTCGGTGAAGGACCGCCCGGCGCTGTCGATGATCCAGCGCGCCGAGGAGCGCGGCGAGATCAAGGCGGGCGACACCCTGATCGAAGCCACCAGCGGCAACACCGGCATCGCCCTGGCCATGGCTGCGGCCATCAAGGGCTACCGCATGGTGCTGATCATGCCGGAGGACTTGTCGGTGGAGCGCGCGCAGACCATGAAGGCCTTCGGCGCCGAGCTGATTCTGACGCCGCGCTCGGGCGGCATGGAATACGCGCGCGACCTGGCGGGCAAGATGGTGGCGCAGGGCAAGGGCCGCGTGCTGGACCAATTCGCCAACCCGGACAACCCGCGCATCCACCAGGAGACCACCGGCCCCGAACTGTGGGAGCAGACCGGCGGGCGCATCACGCACTTCGTCAGCGCCATGGGCACCACGGGCACCATCACCGGCGTATCACGCTTTCTGAAGGAAAAGAATCCCAAGGTACGGGTGATCGGCGCGCAACCGGCGGAAGGCTCGCGCATCCCCGGTATCCGCAAGTGGCCCGAGGAATACCTGCCGAAGATCCACGACCCCACGGCGGTCGATGAACTGATGCTGGTGGACCAGTTCGACGCCGAGGACATGGCGCGCGAGCTGGCGCGGCGCGAGGGCATCTTCGGCGGCATCTCGTCAGGCGGCGCGGGCTGGGTGGCGCAGCAGATCGCGGCGCGCGAGCAGAACGCGACCATCGTGTTCGTGGTGTGCGACCGCGGCGACCGCTACCTGTCGACCGGCGTGTTCCCTGCCTGAATTTCAAGCCAAATCGACGTTCAACCCTTGTTCAACAAGCGCAAATAGCTACAAAAATAAAAGCATTCATGACCCGCTGGATCTACTGCCCCCAATGCGCCACGCCGCTCGCGATGCTGCCCATGCAGGAAGACAGCGGCATCGTCGAACGCCTGCGCTGCCCTGCCTGCGACTTCACGCACTGGAACAACCCGACGCCGGTGCTGGCCGCCATCGTCGAGTACCAGGGCAAGGTACTGCTGGCGCGCAACGCGGCCTGGCCGGCCAAGATGTTCGCGCTGATCACGGGTTTCATGGAGGCGGGCGAGTCGGCGCAGGAAGGCATCGCGCGCGAGGTGAAGGAAGAAACCAACCTCGACGTGCAGTCGCTTGACCTGGTGGGCGTGTACGACTTCCAGCGCATGAACCAGGTCATCATCGCGTTCCACACCGTGTGCAGCGGCGAGGTGCGCCTGTCGCCCGAACTGCTCGACTATCGCCTGTACGACCTGCCGGAGCTGAAGTGCTGGCCCGCCGGCACCGGCTACGCGCTGGCCGACTGGCTGCGCACGCGCGGGCACGAGCCGGTGTTCTTCACCGAAGAGGAAAACGCCGAGCGGCGCCGCGGGCTGGATTGACGCACAATCGCTGCATGGAGATCGCCAAAGAAGTCGATGCGCGCGGACTGAACTGCCCGCTGCCTATTCTGAAAGCCAAGAAAGCGCTGGCCGAGCTGCAAAGCGGCCAGTTGCTGAAAGTGCTGTCGACCGATGGTGGCGCGCTGCGCGACTTCCAGGCCTTCGCCAAGCAGACCGGCAACGAACTGGTGGAACAAACCACCGATGGCGACACCACGGCGCATGTGCTGCGCCGGCGCTGACCACGGCACTTGACAAGCGTGGCGCTGAGGCCACGTCTGCAAATTAAACCCGGGTAAAAATAAATTACCCGGGTAATAATGGCGTCATGTCCGACGCTGTTCCAACTTCCCCGCCCACCTACACCGCCTTCGCTGGCCACACCCGCATAGCCGGTGGCTCCATGGCCGTCATTGCCGAAACCTTGGCGCGCCTGCGGCCTGCGCTACCGCTGTGGGTGTTCGACGACACCACGGGCGCCCCGGTCGATGCGCCGCCGCTGCCTGAGCACGCCGCGCGCCTGCCGGCGGCGGCGGCGCCTGTCGCGCCGCCGCCGGCCGCTGGACGCCCGCGCTTGGGCGTGGTCGCGCGTGAAGTGACCTTGCTGCCACGCCATTGGGAATGGCTGGCGGCCCAGCCAGGTGGCGCCTCGGCGGCGTTGCGAAGGCTGGTGGACGATTCGCGCAAGCAATACGCCGAGCGCGACCAGCAGCGCGCCGCCAAGGAGCGCAGCTATCGCTTCATGAGCGCCATTGCGGGCCATCTGCCGGGCTTCGAGGAAGCCAGCCGCGCCCTGTTCGCCGACAGCGCGGCGGCGTTCGACGCGCGCATCGCTGACTGGCCCGCCGACGTGCGCGCCCACCTGCGCTGGCTGGCGCGCGATGCGTTCGAGGCGATGCAGCAGGACCTGCCATGAGCAAGCGCGCCCTCATCCAGCAATACAAGGCAGCCTTTCCATCGATGGGCGTGTACCTGATCCGCAACCTGACCAATGGCCGCACGCACGTGGACGCCAGCACGAACCTGGAAGGCGCCATCCATCGTCACCAATTCGAGTTGCGCCAGGGCTCGCACCGCAACAAGCTGCTGCAACACGACTGGCGCACACACGGGGCCGAGCAGTTCAGTTTCGAGGTAGTCGACCGCATCCAGCAGCGCACCGAACCGGATTTCGACTACCGGGCCGAACTGGCGGCGCGGCTGGCGCTGTGGCGCGAGGAATATGGCGTGTATGGAGAACACGATGCCAGAAAGTAAGCGCACGCAGATGCCGCGAACACCGAGGGGCGCAGCATGGAAATGCTGAGTGGCATTGACCCAGCCGAAGTGTTTCATGGCGCGAGCTTGCTCGCCTTGCTGGGGTGGTTGATGCTGATGGCCGGAGCCATCAGCCCACCCGGCAGCATGCGTGAGCGCTGCCTGCATATGGGCGGCACATGGGTGCCCGTGTTGCTGAGCGCGGTGTACGCGCTGATCTTGGCGCGATATTCGGGCAGCGCACCAAACGGCCACTTCGGAAGCCTGGAAGGCGTGTCGTTGCTGTTCGCTGCGCCCGGCAAATTGCTGGGCGGCTGGATTCACTTCCTGGCGTTTGACCTGCTGGCGGGTGCATGGGTGGTGCGCGATGTGCTGGCTTCGAGCCGTTCGCGTGGATGGCTGCTGCTGGCGCTGCCGCTGCTGTTTTTGTTCGGCCCGCTGGGTTGGCTGTTGTACGCCGCGGCTCGCCGGTTGCCGCCACCGCTTACAACTGCAGACTCTTGAGATAGTCGCGAAACGGCGCCCCCATCTGCGGGTGCTGCAGCGCGAGTTCAACGGTGGCTTCCAGAAAGCCTTCCTTGCTACCGCAATCGTAGCGTTTGCCACTGTACTGGTAAGCGTAGACGCGCTCCTTGGTCATCAGGCGCGCGATGGCGTCGGTGAGCTGGATTTCGCCCCCCGCGCCCGGCGGCTGGTTGCGGATTTCGTCGAAGATGCGCGGCGTGAGGATGTAGCGCCCCGCCACGGCCATGCGCGAGGGCGCGGCCTCGGGGGCGGGCTTTTCCACGATGCGCTCGATGCTGATCAACCGCTCACCAGCCGACGGCCCGGCCACGATGCCGTAGCGGCGCACGTGGTCCTGCGGCACTTCCTGCACCGCCAGTACAGAGCGGCCCAGCGACTCGAAGGCATCGGCCATCTGCGCCAGCACCGGCTGGCCTCCGGGCGGGCCGACCATCAGGTCGTCGGCCAGCAGCACGGCGAAAGGCTGCTCGCCCACGATGTGCGCCGCGCACAGCACGGCATGCCCCAGGCCCAGTGAGCGGTGCTGGCGCACATAGGTGCAGTCCATGTCATCGGGCGCCACGGCTTCCACGATCTTCAGCAACTCATGTTTGCCCGCTGCCTCCAGCTCGCTTTCCAGTTCGTAGGCGGTGTCGAAGTGGTCCTCGATGGCGCGCTTGCTGCGGCCAGTCACGAACACCATGTGCCGCACGCCGGCGGCGTAGGCCTCTTCCACCGCGTACTGGATCAACGGCTTGTCGACGATGGGCAGCATCTCCTTGGGACTGGCCTTGGTGGCCGGCAGAAAGCGCGTGCCAAGGCCAGCAACGGGAAACACGGCGGTCTTAACTGGGCGGGAGGCGATCATGCGAATGGATGAGGTCTGGAAAGGGCCAGTGGTACAGTTCACGACAGGCCGTGGTCAACGCAAGCTGGCAAGCGGATCGAACAACAACACCAACTTGGAGAGGAAGGCTTGGACATTCTCCTGCTGGAGGATTTGGATGCGGATGCGCGCCAATGGCTGGCGGCGCGGCACCAGCTGGATTATCAGCCAGAGCTGCTGAACGACGAAGCGCGCCTGCGGGAGTATCTGCCGCGCTTTCGCGCGCTGGTGGTGCCGCCCGGCCTCAAGATCAACGGCCAACTGCTGGACGCGGCACCGCAACTGGCCGCCATCGGTCGTATCCACGATGGCACGGAAAACATCGACTTCGACGCCTGCCAGAAGCGGCGCGTGCGGGTCATCCAGGCGTCCAGCGCCACGGTGCGCGCCAGCGCCGAGCATCAATTGTCCTGCCTGCTGCAATTGTTCCGCCTGGGCGTATGCCAGGCCCCCCTGGCGCCTGGCGGGCGCGGCGTGCCAGGGCGTGAAATCAACGACAGCGTGATCGCATTGCTTGGGCTGGCGCCGCCCGCGCACGTGCTGGCCACCATGCTGGTGCCGCTGGGCGTGCGCGTGGTCGGCTACGACCCCGCCGTGCACCGCAACGCCGAGTTGTGGCGCCGCTTGGGCGTGCAGCCGCTGGCCCTGACCGACATGCTGGAAACAGCCGACGCCGTGGCGGTGCAGACCATCTATGCCTCGCGCTACCGCGGATTGGTGGGCGAGCGCATCCTGGCGGCGTGCAAGCCCGGCCAGCTCTGGACCTGCATCAGTCGGCCGTCCCTGTTCGATTTTCAGGCGCTGGCCGATGCCTTGCGCACGGGCCGCATCGGCGCGTTCATGATGGACAGCGACGACGCCAGACTGACGGCGGCCGATTCGCCCCTGCTTGGCCTGCCCAACCTGCGCATCACGCCCCGGCTGGCGCCCTTCACGCAGGAGTCGCAGGCGCGCGGCAGCTGGTATCTGGCCGACCGCCTTCACGAAACGCTGACCATGAATCCGCAGACCGAGCAGCCGGAGTCCGACGGCAACGACCTCATGCCGCCCGGCTAAGCGGCCGGCTGCCGGGCGCCACATTACAGTGCAAGGCATGCAACCCGCGCCCCGCTCCTTCTTCACCCCCGAACACCACGCTTTCCGCGACCAGGCGCGGCGTTTTTGCGAACGCGAGATCGCGCCGCACCACGCCAGTTGGGAAGCTGCGCATGCCGTGCCGCGTGATGCATGGAAGCAGGCCGGCGACAACGGCCTGTTGTGCTGCTGGCTACCGGAAGAGTTGGGCGGCCCCGGCGGCGATCTGCTGTTCGACCTCATCGTCAGCGAGGAGCTGGGCCGCATCGGCGCCACCGGGCCGGGTTTTCCGCTGCATTCGGTGATCGTCGCGCCGTACCTCGTCGCCCATGGCACGCCTGAATTGCAGCAGGCACTGCTGCCGGCCATGGCGCGCGGCGAACGCATCGCCGCCATCGCCATGACCGAGCCAGGCACGGGCAGCGACGTGGCCGCCATCCGCGCGCACGCGCGCCGCGACGGCGAGCACTACGTGCTGAACGGCCAGAAGACGTTCATAACCAACGGCCACTCAGCGGACATCATCGCGGTGGCCTGCAAGACCGACCCGGACCAGGGCGCGCACGGCGTGTCGCTGCTGGTGGTCGAGGGCGACATGCCCGGTTTCACGCGCGGGCGCTCGCTGCGCAAGATCGGCCAGCACGCGCAGGACACGGCCGAACTCTTTTTCGACAACGTGCGTATACCCGCCAGCCACCTGCTGGGCCATGAAGGCCAAGGCTTCAAATATCTGATGCAGAAACTGCCGCAGGAGCGCCTGCTGGTGAGCGTGCAATGCCAGGCACGCGCCGAGGCCGCGCTGCGATGGAGCATCGACTACGTGAAGGAACGCAAGGCCTTCCGCCAGCGCGTGGCCGATTTCCAGAACACGCGCTTCAAGCTGGCCGCGGTGGCCGCCGACATCGCCGCCGGCCGCGCCTATTGCGACCAGCTGATCACCCAGCATCTGGCGGGCGAGCTGGACGCCGTGGGTGCCGCCGCCGGCAAGCTGTGGCACAGCGAGCTGCTCGGCCGCGTGACCGACGAATGCCTGCAACTGTTCGGCGGCTACGGCTACATGGCCGAATACCCCATCGCCCGCGCCTGGGCCGACGCGCGCGTCGAGCGCATCTACGCCGGCACGTCGGAGATCATGAAGGAAATCGTGGCGCGCGATCTTCTGGATGCCACCAGGGCTGGCTCATCGACCCAGGGGCGCCAAGCCGAGGGCAATTGATCCATGAACCTATTGATATTCTTCAAAAATCACGACAGCGCGAGCCATCAGAAAACCCTCTTACATCCCCTCGTCATTGCGGCGAAGGCCGCAATCCATGGAGCGTCACCTTGACACGGCATTCACCCACGGACACCGTGTGGATTGCGGCCTTCGCCGCAATGACGGGATGAGGTGAAGGCATGACATAGGCTTGTCCTGAATTACGAAACTCTCTCAAGAAAGCGTTTTGTAAATCATTGATTTTCTTCAGGTACACCGGCCCTGCTGGCGGGGTTGGGTTGCTCAATAGGAACGGCGACAAGGAGCAGCCAAGAAAAAAGCACCCACGGTTTCCCGTAAGTGCTTGATTCAATTGGTAGGCGCGATTGGACTCGAACCAACGACCCCCACCATGTCAAGGTGGTGCTCTAACCAGCTGAGCTACGCGCCTGAAAAGATTCGAAGCCGTAGATTGTAGCAGATAGCATGGTGGTCCATGCATCAGCGCCGTCGCGCCACGCGCACGCCCGTCACGTCTTGTACCTGGCGCAGCACATGGGTCAGCCGCTGGGTGTCGCTGACCTCGACGGTGAAGGTCATCCTCGCCCAGCCCTTGACGGACTGCGTCTGCACGCCGATGACGTTCATCTTCTCTCGGGCGAACACATCGGAAATGTCGCGCAGCAGCCCCTGGCGGTCGAGCGCCTCGATCACCACATCGACCGGGTACGCCGGCGAATGGCCCGTCGCTGGGGTGCTCCAGCCGACCTCGATCACGCGCTCGGGCTCGCGCGCCAGAAGTTCGCGGAAGGTGTTGCAGTCGCGCCGGTGCACGCTCACGCCGCGCCCGCGCGTGACGTAGCCGGCAATGTCGTCCGGCGGCGCGGGCTTGCAGCAGCGGGCCGGCTGGGTCAGCAGCGAATCAAGCCCCACGACCAGCACGCCGCCGCGCGCACCGGCATCCGTCCGGGCCTTGCGCAGCAGCACCTGGTCCTCGGGAGCGGATGGCGACTCGGGTGGGCGCAGCACGGTCTCGATGGCGCGCAGCGACAGCTCGTCCTTGCCCACGGTTTCGAACAGCGCGTCGGCCGTCTTGAAGCCAAGCTCACCCGCCAGCTGTTCAAGCGACTGGGCGGTGCGGCCTTCGCGTTGCAGCAGCTTGTCGACCATGTCCCGCCCGCGCGCGATGGTTTCGCGCGTCTGCTGGGCATTGAACCAGGCCCGCACCTTCGATTTGGCCCGGGAGGAGGCCAGAAAGCGCAGCTCCGGATTCAGCCAGTCGCGCGACGGGCCACCCTCCTTGGTCGCGACCACCTCGACGGTCTGGCCGTTCTTCAGCGGCGTGTGCAGCGGCACCATCGCGCCATCGACGCGGGCGCCACGGCAGCGGTGGCCCAGCTCGGTGTGCAGGGTGTAGGCGAAATCGACCGCCGTCGCGCCCGCGGGCAGCTCGACGATGGCGGCCTGCGGCGTCAGCACGTAGATGCGGTCATCGAACAGGCCGTGCTGCGGCGCGGCGTCCGACAGATCGCGCTCCCACGCCAGCAACTGGCGCAGCACGGCGATCTTGGCGTCGTAATCACTCTCGGCGCTGACGCCCGCGTAGCCCTTCGTGCCCGCTTCCTTGTACGCCCAGTGCGCCGCCACGCCGTTTTCGGCGTGCTGGTGCATCTTGGGCGTGCGGATCTGGATTTCCCAGGCGCGGCCATCGTCGTCGCGCACCACGGTGTGCAGCGACTGGTAGCCGTTGATCTTCGGCTTGGCGATGTAGTCGTCGAACTCCTCCGGCACGGCCGCGAAGCGCTGGTGCACCCATCCCAGCGCCTTGTAGCAATCGTCCACCGTGGGCACCAGCACGCGCAGCGCGCGCACGTCGAACACCTGGTCGAAGTTCAGCCCCTTGCCGCGCATCTTGCGCACGATGGAGCTGATGTGCTTGGGCCGGCCACTCACGCTGGCGGCGATGCCCTGAGCGCACAGGGCGGCCTCGATCTCGGCGCGGCGCTGCTCCAGCGCGGTCTCGCGCTCGATGCGTTTTTCATCCAGCAGCGATGCCACCATCTTGTAGGTATCGGGCTCCTGAAAGCGGAAGATCAGGTCTTCCATCTCCCACTTGATCTGCCAGATGCCCAGGCGGTTGGCCAGCGGCGCGAACACCTCATGCGATTCACGCAACAGGCTGGGCGCGGGCGTCTTGCGGGCCGACGCGCACCAGCGCAAGGTCTGCAAGCGCGAGGCCAGGCGCAGCAGCACCACGCGCAGGTCGCGGCTGAAGGCCAGCAGCATCTTGCGCACGAATTCGGTCTGCTGCCCCACTTGCTCGGCATCGGCCAGTTGCTCGTGCCGGTTGATGCGCGAACGCTGCTGCACGCGCTCCAGCTTGGACGCCTCGATCGCCAGTCGGGCGAAGCCGTCGCCAAAGGCCTTGCCAATCACCTCGTCGGGCCGGTTGAGCTGGGCGCTGGCGTAGCTGAGGTACACCGCCGCCTGGATGGCATCGGAGCCACCGATGCCAGCCAGGATGTTGGCCGTGGCGTCGGCGTGCGCCAGCACGTTCTCGCCGGACAAGGTGGTTTCACCCGCCAGCAGGGGCTCGGCAAAAGCACGGGCGCGAACGCGCATGTCGCCCGATTCGTCCACCCCGCCGCCGGTGGCGGTGACCACGTCGGCCAGCGACTCACGCTTGGGCTGCAAGGGCAGAGCCAGTGTTTTCATCGCGCCCCAGGCTGCTGGGCCGCCGCCGGCAGCAGGAAGTCCAGCACGGCCGCCACCTGGTTGGCCGACACCAGCGTCGGCGCATGGCCAACGCCGGCGAATTCCACCATGCGCGGGCGCGGGCCGCGCGCCTGCATGGCCCGCGCCGACGCGGGCGACAGCAAATCGGACTCGTCGCCGCGCAGCAGCAGCGTTTCGGCCTGCATCTGGTCGTACAGTTGCCACAGGGCGGCCTCGCCCTCGGCCGCGGACGCGGGTGTCATGGCGGCATACGGCACCGCGATGGCCGGGTCGTAGTGCAGCCGCACCCCGCCCTCCGGCGCCGGCCGCAGCATGGGGCGCGACAGGGCCAGCCATTCCTCGTCGGTGTGCGGGCCAAAACCCCGCGAGATGTCGCGCAAGCGAATGGCCGCTGCCTCGACCGAGGCAAACGATCCCGTCTTGCCCAGGTATTGGCCAATGCGCTCTAGCGCCCCCCATTCAATGACGGGCCCCACGTCGTTCAGCACCAGGCGATGCATGGGCGCCGGCAGCGGCAAGCCGGGCGCGCCGGCCAGCGTCATGCCGATCAGCCCGCCCATGCTGGTGCCCACCCAGTCGAACGTGTCCACGGGCGCCTGCTGTTGCAGGGCCAGCAGCAGCGTGAGCATGTCGGCGGCATAGGTCGGGATCTGGTAGCCCATCGGGTCTTTCAGCCAGTCGCTTTCGCCCCGGCCCACCACGTCGGGGCACACCACGCGCAGCGCGTGGCCTTGTTCGGCGGCGCGCGCCAGCAGTGCTTGCGCCAGCACGTCGAAATCCCGGCCCTGCCGGGACAGGCCATGCACGCACACCACCAGGTGCGGGGCCGCCGGGTCGCCCCAGTGCCAATAAGCCATGCGATGGGCGCCGCCCTGCGCGTCAGGGCATGAAACGTGGGCAAGCGTGGGCTGGGTCATGGTTGTCGTGAATATGGGCCAAGCCCATGGTAAAGCAAGGCCGAGGGTCAACGCGGTTTGCGCCGCGTCAAAAACTGAAGGGTTCGTGCTGGCTGCACGCTGCTGTCAAAGGCCGCCAGGCCCGTCGCGCGCACGCGCCGTGAGCGGCTGCCCCGGCCACGGACCGGCGGCGGCGCGAGCGGCTCAAGAAAGGGTTTATCTGGCCTGCACGGAGCCCGACACCGTGGCCTGCACGATGCTCTTGCCGGGTTCCACCGGCACCGGGGCGTCGGCGGACATGGCGCGCGCCTCCTTGGCCATGCCGTACATGCGCGGCTGGTAGCCGCCATCGTCGCTGCTCACCTGAACCTCGCGCAGCGTGTAGCCCGTGAAGCCGAACGCCTTGACGATCTCGTCGGCCTTGGCCTTGAAGCGCTCGATGGCCTGCGCCTGCGCCTCGCCCTCCACCCTGGCGCGCTGCTCGCGGCTGAGGCCGAAGGACACGTTGCCAATGGTCATCGTGCTGGCGCGGGCGGCGGCCTGCGTGATGCGGGCAAAGTCGCGTCCTTCCAGAACCAGCTCCGCTCGGCCCTGCCAGCCACTGATCTTGCCGTCGCGGTTATAGCGCGGGTGAATGCTGAAGTCGCCCGTGCGCACGTCCATCTGCCCCGGCTGCGCCGAGGTCTTGACCTGCGCCAGCGCGGCGTCCAGCGCCTTGCGCAACTCGGCCTGCACGCCTGCGGCGTCGGCGCCTTCGCGCGAGGTGGACAGCGACAAGGTCAGCAAGTCCTGCAACACCTCGACCTGGCCGGAGGCGGACAACTGCAATACGTTCTGCGGTGAGGCAATGGTCATGGCGGGAACAGTGGTGGATTGGGCCTGGGCGAACGCGGCGCCCAGGCCGAACAACGCGCCAAGCGCGGCGGTGCGAAGAAGCTTGTGAGAATCTGTTCTCAACGGCGCCGCGATCAGCGATCGCACTGGATCGGACGCCCTGCGGCGCGAGAAGTTTGAGGGTTGGCTCTGGATGCTCATGCGTTCGGCGAAAAAAGAAAGCGCGATGGGGCGCGAATCATCTTGCCACGGTCGCCGCGCGGCGGCTGTCGGACAAGGGCGGCTGTGGAGTCATGTGGCGCGGGTCAGCGCCGATCCGGCGGCGCATCGCCCGGCCAGTCGCCATTGGCGTGCAAGGCGGCGCGGCGAATCTGCTCGCGCAGCAACTGCCGCTGCTCGGGCGACAGGCGCATGTCCTGCGCCGCGCCACTGGCCTCATGCTGGCGGTGCGCCGCCTCCACCGCCAGCCGCAGCGGGCTGCGCTGGTCGGGCGCCGGCGCGGTCACCACCGGCTGCATGTCGCTGTGCGGCGCCGCCTCGGCCGGCTCCACCGTGCCCTGGGCGAACACGGCCACGGGCATGGCAGCCGCGCCAACACACAGCAGAATGGACGGGGGAAAATCACGCGCCTTCATGACACTAGGAAGATCGCACAATCGGCCTGTGTACGTCCTTCAAATAGGCCAAGACGGGCGCAACAGATGTAACACTGTGAAAAGCGCGGCGAATAAAGCGGAAATCTCCGTAGCTTCACGGCCACAATGCCTCTGTTACAAATAAGACCGAAGGGTTTGAATGAGCCAGTCCACCAACCGTACCGACAAGATCGTCGTCGTTGATGACGATGCGCGCATCCGCGACCTGCTGCGCCGCTACCTGGCGCAAGAGGGTTTCGAGGTGATCGTGGCCGAGGACGCCCGGGCGCTGTCGCGCATCATGTTGCGCGACACCGTCGACCTGATCGTGCTCGATCTGATGATGCCGGGCGAGGATGGTTTGTCGGTGTGCCGCCGTCTGCGCGCCGCGGGCGACAAGACGCCCATCATCATGCTCACAGCCAAGGGCGAGGACGTGGACCGCATCGTCGGCCTGGAAGTCGGTGCCGACGACTACCTGGGCAAGCCCTTCAACCCGCGCGAGCTGTTGGCCCGCGTGCACGCCGTGCTGCGCCGCCGTCCGGCGCTGGAAGCACCCGGCGCGCCATCGGCAGAGAACGAATCCGTCAGCTTCGGCCCCTTCGTGTTCGACCTGGGCGCGCGCACCCTGCACAAGAACGGCCAGGAGGTGTCGCTGACCACCGGCGAATTCGCCATGCTCAAGGCCCTGGTGCGCCACCCGCGCCAGCCGCTGAGCCGCGAGAAGCTGGCGCAACTGGCGCGCGGGCGCGAGTTCGAGCCCTTCGACCGCAGTCTGGACGTGCAGGTCTCGCGCCTGCGCAAGCTGATCGAATCCGACGCCGCCAGCCCACGCTACATCCAGACCGTGTGGGGCGTGGGCTACGTGTTCGTGCCGGACGGCACGGGTTGATGCCGCCGCTACCTGGCATCTCCATGACGCAGGCGCGCCCTCCCGTTCCGTTGCCCGTGCCGCGCGCATGAGCACGGCGGTTCAGCCGCCGGACGCAGACCTGGAGACGCCCACCACGCGGCCCGATCTGCTGGCCGATTCCATGAACGCGCCGCTCGACAGCCCGCCCGAGCCGCGCGCGCCCATCGGTCTGAACCTGTTCTGGCGCACCTTCTTCATGCTGGCCCTGCTGCTGCTGGGCAGCTCGGTCGGCTGGTATCAGATGTTCCGCACGCTTGAATACGAGCCGCGCGTGATCGACAACGCGCGCCAGATCGCGTCGCTGGTCAACCTCTCGCGCGCGGCGCTGGTTCACTCCGACGCCATCGCGCGCGTGTCGCTCATCAAGACGCTGGCCGAGCAGGAAAAGGTGCGCATCCTCCCGCGCGAGCCGGGCGACAGGTTCGACCTGTTCAACCTGAACGGGCTGGAGCGCCGCATGAGCGCCGAAATCGTGGCTCGCCTGGGCCCCGACACGCTGGTGGCCAGCCGCGTCAACGACGAGTCGGGGCTGTGGGTGGGCTTCTCGATCGAGGGCGACTCGTACTGGCTGCTGACCGACCGTTCGCGCGTCGGCGCCCTGCTGGGCGGCAGCGCCTGGCTGCTGTGGCTGGCCACGCTGGGCGCGGTGTCGCTCGTCGGCGCGGCGCTGCTGGCGCGCTTCATCAACCAGCCGCTGCGGCAACTGTCGATCGCCGCCGCGCGCGTGCGCGAGGGCGACTACCAGCAAGGCCACCTGGACGAGAACGCGCGCTCGGCCGAAATCCGCGAGGTCAACATCGGCTTCAACCGCATGGCGGCCCAGCTTTCGAAAATCGAGCAGGACCGCGCCGAGATGCTGGCCGGCATCTCGCACGACCTGCGCACGCCGCTGGCGCGCCTGCGGCTGGAAACCGAGATGAGCGTGCCCGACGCCGAAGCGCGCGACTACATGGTGGCCGACATTGAGCAGGTCGACACCATCATCGACAAATTCCTCGATTACGCGCGGCCCGACCACATGACGCTGCAAGCGCTACCGCTGGCCGAGCTGGCCGAAATCTGCGCCCAGCCCTTCACGGCGCGCGACGACATGCAGGTGCAGATCGACATCCCACCCGAACTGCGCGTGATGGCCGACGAGGTGGAGCTTTCGCGCGTGCTGGGCAATTTGCTGGAAAACGCGCGCCGCTACGGCCAGACACCCGACACCCAGATCACGCGCGTGCGCCTGGCCGCCACCGCGCGCGATCAGTGGGTGACGCTGCGCGTGCGCGACCATGGCGCCGGCGTGCCGCCCGAGGTGCTGCCCAGCCTGACGCGCCCCTTCTTCCGTGGCGACAGCGCCCGCACCGAAGCCACCGGCTCCGGCCTGGGTCTGGCCATCGTCGCCAAGATGGTGCAGAACATGGGCGGCTCGCTGAACATCAGCAACAGCCCCAGCGGCGGGCTGATGGCCGTCATCCGCCTGCAACAGGCGTCCGAGCAGCGCAGCGAGCCATCACTGCTCAAGAAGCGGCTACGGCGTACGGCTTCGGAGTAAAAAACGCCGACGGCCCGCGTGCCTCATATATCCATCGCTACTGAGCCTATTGATATTTTCAAAAATCACGACAGCGCGGGCCATCAAAAAACCCCCTCATATCCCCTCGTCATTGCGGCGAAGGCCGCAATCCATGGAGCGCCACCTTGACACGGCATTCACCTGCGGACACCACGTGGATTGCGGCCTTCGCCGCAATGACGGGATGAGGTGAAGGCATTACATAGGCTTGTCCTGAATGACGAAACTCTCAATAGGCTGAACCAGCAGCACCACGGCGCGCGCCTCGATGGCCGCGCCCTGCCCCACCGGCCCCAGCCGCTCGGCCGTCTTGGCCTTCACGTTGACCCGCGACGCGGCCACCTCCAGCACCTCGGCGATGCGCGCCACCATGGCCGGAATGTGCGCCGCCAGGCGTGGCGCCTGCGCCACCACCGTGCTGTCCACGTTACCGATGCGCCAACCGGCGGCGCGCACGCGGCGTGCCGCCTCGGCCAGCAGCGTGGCCGAATCGGCGCCCTTGAAGCGCGCGTCGGTATCGGGGAAATGCCGGCCAATGTCGCCCAGCCCCGCCGCGCCCAGCAGGGCGTCGGTGATGGCGTGCAGCAGCGCGTCGGCATCGGAATGGCCCAGCAGGCCATTCGTGTGCGGAATGCGCACGCCGCCCAGCACCAGCGCGCGGCCCGGGACCAGCGCGTGCACGTCCCAGCCCTCGCCGATGCAAAACGGGGGTGCGTCTTGTGTCGGGTTCATGGTTGTCGGCTCCTCAGCACGGCCTCGGCCAGGGCAAAGTCTTCCGGGTAAGTCACCTTGAAATTCCGCGCGCTGCCCGGCACCAGCAGCGGTGCGTGGCCCGCGGCCTCCATGGCGCTCGCCTCGTCGGTGATGCCGGCAAAGCCCGTGGCCGCGTGCGCCGCCAGCGCATCGCGCAGCGCGCCGATGCGGAACATTTGCGGCGTCTGCGCCAGCCATTTGTGGGCACGGTCGATGGTGGCGCTGACCCGGCCATCGGCACCCGCGTGCTTCAGCGTGTCGGGCAATGGCAGCGCCAGCAGCCCGCCCACGGCGTCGGTCAGGCAGGCGTCGATCAAGGCCTCGATCTGCGCTGGCGTGACCAGGCAGCGCGCCGCGTCATGCACCAGCACCCAGTCGCTGGGCCGCGCGCCTTGGGCCAGCAGGTGGTGCAAGCCATTGAACACGCTTTCAGCGCGCGTGGCGCCGCCGCAGTCGGCTATCAAAACTGACGCATCCTGCGGTTGAATAAATCCATCGCCCGGCGCCACCACCACCAGCGCGCGCTCGATGCGCCGCACCGCCGTGAAGGCCGCCAGCGTGTGCAGCACCATCGGCTGCCCCGCCACCGGCTGGTATTGCTTGGGCTGCGCCGTGCCGGCGCGCGAACCCGTGCCGGCGCAAGGCAGCAAGGCAAAGCAGCGGGCGGGTGAAGCGTGGGCGGACATGGCGGCGCCATTGTAGTGAAGGCGCCAGGATCACTATGGTTTCAATAGCTTCTTGCACCGTTCAGAAGCGGTTCACACCTTACCAACGATGTTGCCGGGCGCATCAGGCATCACCCTCGCACCGCTTGCGAGTGCGGCCACCAGCGTGGGCGAAGAACGCTGCCTCGTCCGCGCCCTTGGCCTGCGTAAGACGGGCGCAGCGGATGTTCATCGGCGTGGCATGGCTTGTGCACCAGCACATCAACTGCATATTTCATAGCTGTTAGCGATGGCCCAATGAGGGCTGAACACCAAAATCACTCTAAATCCACTGGCCCCTTAAAATCCGGCCCTCACCCCCCGCCCAGCCCGGCCGGGGGTTTTCGTCGTTCCCGCTGTCCCCATCTGCTCCCCATGGATCTGCCCAAGCTCACCCCCGGCAAACGCCACGCCATGCCACGCCCACCCGGCTCTGCCGACGCCCTGCTGCTGGCGCAGCTAGCGCGGCGCGAGTCGGGCGCCAGCAAGCTGACCGCCGTCGTCACCGCCGACGCCAGCGACGCGCTGCGGCTGCTGAACGAGTTGGCCTTCTTCGCGCCCGATCTGCGCAGCGTGCTGTTTCCGGACTGGGAAACGCTGCCCTACGACACCTTCAGCCCGCACCAGGACCTGATCAGCGAGCGCCTGGCCACGCTGTGGGCCATCCGCCAGCAGCAGGCCGACCTGGTGCTGCTGCCCGCCACCACGGCGCTGTACCGGCTGGCGCCGCCCAGCTTCATGGCGGGCACCACCTTCCACTTCAAGCAGGGGCAAAAGCTCGACGAGGCGGCGCTGAAAAGCCAACTCACGCTGGCCGGCTACACCCACGTGACGCAGGTGGTCAGCCCCGGCGAGTACGCGGTGCGCGGCGGGCTGATCGACCTGTTTCCCATGGGCAGTCCGCAGCCCTTCCGCGTCGATTTGTTCGACGACGAGATCGACTCGATCCGCGCCTTCGACCCCGACACCCAGCGCAGCCTGTATCCCGTGCCCGAGGTGCGCCTGCTGCCCGGGCGCGAATTCCCGACGCATGAGGAAGCGCGCGCCAAGTTCCGCCACCGCTGGCGCGAACTGCTGGAGGGCGATCCGACCAAGAGCCGCATCTACAAGGACATGGGCAACGGCGTCGCCACGGCGGGCATCGAGTACTACCTGCCGCTGTTCTTCGACGACACGGTGACGGTGTTCGACTATCTGGGAAGCGACGCCACCTTGGTGCTGCACGGCGACCTGGAGGCCGCCTTCAGCCAGTTCACGCAGGAGACCCGCGAGCGCCATCGCATGGCGCAGGGCGACCCCGAGCGGCCCGTGCTGCCGCCCGAGGCGCTGTTCCTGAGCGCCGAGGACTTCTACCTCGCCGCCAAGCCGCATGCGCAACTGGCGCTGCGCCCGGCAACCTTGCTCCCTCTCCCCCCTGGGGTGAGGGGTGCGGCGCCCGCTGGAGACGCTGCCAACCCTCACCCCCGCCCTCTCCCAGAGGGAGAGGGAGCAAGCCCCTTCGTCGAATTCGACCGCCTGCCGAACCTCACCGTGGTGCGCGGCGCCGACGACCCGCTGGCGCGGCTGCAAGCCCACATCGCCAACACCCCGCAGCGTCTGTTGGTGCTGGCCGAGAGCGCGGGCCGGCGCGAAAGCCTGCTGGACTTTCTGCGCGCCAGCGGGCTGAACCCGCCCGCCTTCGACTCGCTGGCCGAATTCCAGCAGTCCGAAGACGAGAAAACGGGCATCGCCACCGCCGCGTTGATGCAGGGCTTCGCGTGGCTGGAAGGCGGCATCGACTTCGTGACCGAAACCGAGCTGTTCGCCGCCGGCCCCACCACGCGCAAGCGCCGCAAGCAGGAGCAGGTGAGCGACGTCGATGCGCTGATCAAGGACCTGAGCGAGCTGAATCTGGGCGACCCCGTGGTGCACGCGCAGCACGGCATTGGCCGTTACCGCGGGCTGATCCACATGGACCTGGGCGCCCGCAACGCCGACGGCACGCCCGCCCTGCAGGAGATGCTGCACCTGGAATACGCCGGCGCCGCCACGCTGTACGTGCCGGTGTCACAACTGCACCTGATTGGCCGCTACACCGGCGTGAGCGCCGACGAAGCACCGCTGCACAAGCTGGGCAGCGGCCAGTGGGAGAAAGCCAAGCGCAAGGCCGCCGAGCAGGTGCGCGACGCCGCCGCCGAGCTGCTGAATATCTACGCCCGCCGCGCCGCGCGCGAAGGCCATGCCTTCCGCTACAGCCCGAATGACTACGAGCAGTTCGCCGCCGATTTCGGCTTCGAGGAAACGGCCGACCAGAAGGCCGCCATCCACGCCGTGGTGCAGGACATGATCAGCCCGCAGCCCATGGACCGCCTGGTGTGCGGCGATGTCGGCTTCGGCAAGACCGAGGTGGCCCTGCGCGCCGCATTCGTGGCGGTGACGGGCGGCAAGCAGGTCGCCTTCCTCGCCCCCACCACGCTGCTGGCCGAGCAGCATTACCAGACGCTGGCCGACCGCTTTGCCAAGTGGCCCGTCAAGGTGGCGGGCATGAGCCGCTTCAACTCCACCAAGGAAGTGAACGCCACGCTCAAGGGCCTCGCCGATGGCAGCGTGGACATCGTGGTCGGCACGCACAAGCTGCTGTCCGACAAGACGCAGTTCAAGAACCTGGGCCTGCTCATCATCGACGAGGAGCACCGCTTCGGCGTGCGCCACAAGGAGCAGATGAAGCAGTTCCGCGCCGAGGTGGACGTACTCACGCTCACCGCCACGCCGATCCCGCGCACCATGGGCATGGCACTGGAGGGACTGCGGGACTTGAGCGTGATCGCCACCGCGCCGCAGCGCCGCCTGGCCATCAAGACCTTCGTGCGCAACGAGGGCACGGGCGTGATCCGCGAAGCCGTGCTGCGCGAACTGAAGCGCGGCGGGCAGGTCTACTTCCTGCACAACGAAGTCGAGACCATCGAGAACCGCCGCCAAGCGCTGGAAAAAGTGCTGCCCGAGGCGCGCATCGCCATCGCCCACGGCCAGATGCCCGAGCGCGAGCTGGAGCGCGTGATGCGCGACTTCGTCGCCCAGCGCCACAACCTG
>JAUNUR010000130.1 GCA_030538085.1 Pseudomonadota bacterium
GTGAATGTGATCGAAGCTGTGAAAGTCAGCGTTCATGCGGGTTGCCCAAGGATGGTGAGCGGTCAACTGCCGTTTCTAGGTTCAAGCTGGAAGCAGCCACTGAATGTGATCGAAGCCGTGAAAATCAGCGTTCATGCGGATGGGCCAAGCGTGGCGAGCGATCAACTGCCGCTGCCAGATTCATGCCAACAAGCACACGCCAGCGCGGCGTGCCGGAAAGCGATTGTCACCGCCCCGGCCCCGGCTGGAGTTACGATCAGATTGTCCGGGGTACTGCCCTGGTTGACGAACGGGAGATCGGGCCATGCTGCTTATTCATCAAAAGGCTTTGCGAATCCTGGTTTGCCTGCCGTTGTGCGCCGTTCTGCACGTGGGGGCACAGCAAACCACCACGCCGGCGCCCACGGGCGACGGACGCGAAGGCACGCTCAAGATCGTGCAGGGCGACGTGACGGTGGTGCGTGGCAACGCCCGCAGCGCGGCCGTGGCGGGCGGGCCGGTGCAGGCAACCGACCGCATCGTCACGGGGCCAGCAAGCGCCGCATCGCTGACGCTGAAGGACGGCACCGTGCTGTCCCTGGGGCCGGACAGCGTGGCGGATATCTCGCAATTCGCCTTCAACGGCACCACCCACGAAGGCAATGTGCTGGTGAACCTGCTGCGCGGCAGCCTGCGCATGGTCACGGGGCTGATCGCCAAGACCCAGCCCGAGCAGGTCAAGGTCACCACGCCCACCCTGGTGATCGGCGTGCGCGGCACCGACTTCATCGTGGAGGAAAAACCATGACGCCACGTTCACTGCTTTTCATCGCGCCCCTGGTGCTGGCGCTGTCGGCCTGCGCGCCAATCACTCGCGTGCTGCTGCTACCGCAGGATGGCCAGCCCACGGCGTCGGTCGAAGTGCATCCCAAGGGCCAGACACCCGTGGTGCTGTCGCGGCCCTACGCCGTGGCCGAGGTGGTCGGGCGCGATGCCCTGAACACGTCGCAAACCAGCGCGCCGCAGGTTCAGACTCGCTACGGGCAGCTGATGTCGGTGCAGCCCGCGGCCGAGCAGCGTTTCACGCTGTACTTCGTCACCGGAGACGCGCAGCTCACGCCCGAATCCAGCGCCCAGTTGGCCGACGTGCTGTCGCAGGCCACCGCCCGCCCCGGCGGCGAGATCGTGATCATCGGCCACACCGACCGCGTGGGTTCGGTGGAATCCAACGACGCCCTGTCGCTGCAGCGCGCCCAGGCCATCCGCCAACTGGTGATCGAGCGTGGTTTCGACGCCAACCGCGTCGATGCCATGGGCCGTGGCGAGCGCGAGCCGGTGGTGCCGACCGAGGACGGCGTGCAGGAACCCAAGAACCGCCGCGCTGAAATCGTGGTGAGGTAACGCCCTGAGTCACCTTCATCCGGGCGCTCGCGGCGCCCCGCGCACCAACCACCGTTTCACGCCATGAGCACCCCGCACCTGCCCCGCCTTGGTCTCGCGCTGCACGCGCTGCTGCATGCGCGGCGCCACGCGGCGCTGGGCACGCTGGACGCGCAGGGCGGCGGTGCCTTCGTGTCGATGGTGCCCTACGCCATCGACACCGCCACGCAGCGGCTGGTGCTGCACGTCAGCGGGTTAGCCGCCCACACCGCCAACATGGCCGCCGCGCCGCGCGTGTCGCTGCTGGTCACCGCCGCCGATGCCGACGACGCGCCCGTGCACGACCTGCCGCGCGTCACGCTGCAAGCGCTGGCCAGCACGCCAGCGCCTGATTCGCCCACCTGGGCCTCGGCGCGCGCCGCCTACCTGGCACGCTTTCCGAGCGCCGAACCCATGACGGAGTTGCCGGATTTCCGCTTCGTCACGCTGCAACTCATCGGTGCGCGGCAGGTGGCCGGTTTCGGCACCGCGCGCACGGTGACGCCCGAAGAACTCGCACAGGTGCTGGCGGCTTGAGCGCATCGCGGGCGCCCGCCACGCCGCCTGATGACATCGAGGTGCTGCACGAGGACGCGCACCTGCTGGCCCTGGTCAAGCCCGCCGGCCTGCTCTCGGTGCCCGGGCGTGGCGCGCACAACGCCGACTGCCTGAGCAAGCGCGCGCAGCGGCGCTGGCCCGACGCCCTGGTCGTGCACCGGCTCGACCAGGCCACCAGCGGCCTGATCCTGATGGCACGCAACGCCAGCGTGCAGCGTGCCCTGAGCACCGCCTTTGCCGAGCGCCGCGTGCACAAGCGCTACGAAGCGCTGGTGCACGGCCCGCCCCCGGAAGCCACCAGCGCCGATGGCTGGGCCGAGATCGACCTGCCGCTGATCGTCGACTGGCCCAACCGCCCCCGCAGCAAGGTCGACCACGCCACCGGCAAGCCCAGCCGCACGCGCTGGCGCCTGCTGGAGCACGATACGGCCACCGGCACCGCGCGGCTGGCGCTGGAGCCCGTCACCGGCCGCTCGCACCAATTGCGCGTGCACCTGCTGGCCATCGGACTCCCCATCGTCGGCGACACGCTGTACGGCCCGGCCGATGGCGCGCCACGCCTGATGCTGCACGCCTGCGCGCTGCGCCTGGCGCACCCGGTCACCGGCCAGCCCATGGCGCTGCACAGTGCCGTGCCTTTTTGAACCTATTGAGATTTTCAAAAATCACGACAGCGCGGGCCATCAGAAAAATCCCCTCACATCCCCTCGTCATTGCGGCGAAGGCCGCAATCCATGGGGCGTCACCT
>JAUNUR010000058.1 GCA_030538085.1 Pseudomonadota bacterium
CGTTGAGCGTTGAGCGTTGGCTGATTAGAGGCGCGGCGTCACAAGGTTCCCGGCATTTCACGCTGAACGCTCAACGCCCAACGCTCAACCTCTGCGGCGCCTGAACACCAGCCGATCCGGCTCCGACGCGGCGGGCGCGAAGGCATAGCCATCAAGGTCGAAGCCTTCCAGCTTCTTCGGCGTGTCCACCTGGTGCTGCGCCGCATGGCGCGCCATCAGGCCACGCGCGCGCTTGGCGGCAAAGCTGATGATCTTGTACTGCCCGCCCTTGTAGTCCTCGAACACGCAGTCGATCACGCGCGCCCGCAGCACCTTGCGGTCCACCGACTTGAAGTACTCCTGCGATGCCAGGTTGACCAGAATGGGCTGCTTGTCGCCCGCCAGCCGCTCATTCAGGTAGTCGGCGATCCGCGTGCCCCAGAACTGGTACAGGTTGGCGCCCTGCTCGGTCTTCAGCCGGGTGCCCATCTCCAGCCGGTAGGGCTGCATCCGGTCCAGCGGGCGCAGCACGCCGTACAGACCGCTGAGGATGCAGACATGATCCTGCAACCAGCCCAGCTGCGTGGCGCTGAGCGACTTCGCGTCCAGGCCCTCGTACACGTCGCCATTGAAGGCCAGCACGGCCTGCCTGGCATTTTTCGCCGTCACCTTGGGGCTCCAGGCCTCGTAGCGCGCCACGTTCAGGCCGGCCAGCGGGTCGCTCAGCTTCATCAGCTCGGCGATCTGCTGCGGCGATTTCTGGCGCAGCACGGCGATCAGCGCCGCCGACTGCTGGCCGAACAGCGGGAGCGTGTGTGGCACCTCGGGCGCCACGGGGGTTTCATAGTCCAGCGCCTTGGCTGGAGACAATACAAACAGCATGCTGCCGATTCTGTACCAAGACGCGCACCTCGTCGCCATCGACAAGCCCGCCGGCCTGCTGGTGCATCGCACCGGTCTGGACGCGGGCGAAACGCGCTTCGCGGTGCAGTTGCTGCGCGAGCAGATCGGCCAGCCGGTGTGGCCCGTGCACCGGCTGGACAAGGGCACCAGCGGCGTGCTGGTGTTTGCCCTCGGCGCGGACGCGGCCAGCGCCACCTGCTCTCTTTTCGAGAGCAGCCTTGGCATCGTCAAGCGCTACCAAGCCGTGGTGCGCGGCTGGCCGGCGGCCGAGGGCGTGATCGACCACCCGCTGAAGCGCCTGCCCGACGATGCCCGTGCGTCGCCACGGGCACTGCCGGCGCAAGCCGCCGTGACGCGCTTTCGCACCCTGTCACGCCACGCCGTGCCCCTGCCTTACGGCGACTTTCCCCAGACACGCTGCGCCCTGCTTGAACTGCAACCCGAAACCGGCCGCCGCCACCAGTTGCGCCGCCATTGCAAGCACATGGGCCATCCGATCATTGGTGACGCCACGCACGGCAAGGGGCCACTGAACCGCGCGCTGGCGCAGTGGCTGGGATGGCGGCGGCTGTGGCTACACGCGGCGTCGCTGCAATTGCCGCACCCGGTGAGCGGCGAGCCGTTGCGGATCGAGGCGCCACCCGGCGTGGAGTGGGCACGCTGGCAAGGAGCGTGAGACTCAGAGGCTGTCCTCAAACTCCTCGCGCCGCGCTTGTCCCCGGTCTCGGGCGCCCTGCGGCGTTGCATCCCTTGCCAATAGCACAAGCTATTGGCTGCGTAATGCGCCTTGCAGGACACCCGATCCGGGGCAATCGCTTACCGCGATGAATTTGAGGACAGCCTCTCAGGTGCTGGTGGCGGTGTCGCGCCCCGCCAGTACGAATTCATACAGCAGCACGCTGAAGCCGTGCGGCACGTAATCCAGCACGCAGTCCAGCAGCATGGGCAATTCATCGGCGGGCAGCAGACGGCCCACGCGCATGGCCACGCGCAGCGTCACGTCCTCGCCGGCCACGGTGTGGGTCAGGCCCAGCCCCTGCGCCAGATACAGCAGGATGTCCACCTCGTGCCGCACATTGCCGTGTGTCTCGACCAGCTCCGTGGCTTCCACGTTGTCCAGGGCCATCAGCACCTGCGTCATGTAGGCCTGCGCAACCACCGACGAGCGCTGCATGACCTGCTCGGCGTCGATGCTGTTGACCATGGCGGCCACGCGCTCCTGCGTTGCTGGATCAGGCGGCGCCTGAACGCTGTCGGCCAATGCCTGGCGCACCGGCACCACCACCGCCGTGTCCACGGGCGGCACATCGGCCAGCGCCGTCAGTTCGTCGAGCGACATGCGTCGCAGGGCTTGCGGCCGGGGCGCGGGCGGTTGCTCGGCGGCGATGGAGCTGGCAACGAAGCGCCGAGGGGGCTGGGCCACGGCGGCGGCGTCAACCATATCGGCAACGCGATCCTCGGCCAGCACGGCCTGAAGCGATGGCGGCTTGGCGTGGTGCAGCGGCGCGGCCAGCAGCCCGCGCCGCTCCAGACGGTCGATGTCTTCGGTGATGTTCTCGCCGAACAAATCGAGCATTTCCTCGTGCGAGCGCGCGCCATTGCACAGCACCATCACCTGCCGTTCACGCAGGCTCAGCACGTCGCGCTTGAGCAGCGCGGCACGGCCTTTGTCGGTTTTAATGTAGATCATGGGATGGCACCCCCTGAATGGGCGCCCCATTATCGTTATGCAACAAAGCAAGGTCTACGTCAGGGTTTAGCCTGTCATCCGAATGCTGCGGGAATCCACGAAAAATTGACGCCAGAACAACTTGGCACTATCGACTGACTGAAAACTATTGACTTGAGTCAAATTTCATGAGCCCGGTGTCGTGGGCTGAAGCAAAGCATCAACACGGCCATCGGTCCATGTCGTGATCACGGTTTCGGCGGATGCCTCCCACGCACGGCAAGCACCTGCCGCCACGGCGATGTCATGCTCCACCACATGCGGCGCCCGTGCCGCGCGGCGGTCCGCCTCAACGGCCGTGCCGCCGCAGCACCTGGCGCACCTGCATGTCGCCCACGGCGTGCACCAAGGCCGTGGGCAGCAGCCGCAACTGCAACAGCAGCAGCTTGGCCATCAGGCCCGGCACGATGCGAAAGCGGCGCGACGCCAGACCGGCCAGCGCGGCCCGCGCGGCTTGCGCCTGCGAGATGCTGCCCCCCATCTTCTTCAGCAGCTTCGACGCCGGGTGCGTCTGCGACTTCTCCAGCTCGACCAGCCCCGACGGAAACTCCGGCGGACAGAAGATGCCCACGCTGACGCCGCGCGGCTGGTATTCGTAGCGCAGCGCCTCGGCCAGGCCGACCACGCCGAACTTGGACGCGCCGTAGGACGTGTAGCCGTAGCAGCCCACCAGCCCGCCCAGCGATGCCACCAGCAGCAGGCGCCCGCGCGTCTGCTCCAGCCAGGGCAGCGCGGCGGCGGCAACGTGGCGCGTGCCGTACAGGTTGACCTGGATCACGCGGTCGAATTCAGCCGCGCCAAGTTGCTCGAACGGCAAGCCGCCGGGCAGGCCGGCGCAGTGCAGCAGCGCGTCGGGCCGTCGCCAGTGGCGTGCCAGCTCGTCGATGGTGGCGCCCACGGCAGCGGCGTCGCGCACGTCGAGCACGCGCACGGCGACCTGCTGCTCGGGCCGCGCGCGCGCGGCCTCCACGGCTTGCAGGCTGGCCTCGGGCTGGTCGAACACCAGCAGGGCGACGTGCGCGCCGGCTTGCGCGGCCAGCCGGGCGGTGGCCAGGCCCAGCCCGCTGGAGGCGCCAGTGATGTAGATGGTTCGGTCGGACAGGCGGTGCATTCAGGGCCTTTGTGGAATCAGGTCGGGCTCCAGGCACACCAGTTGCTGGTGCTGGCCTTCGACGGCGGCGGCCGGCAGGTTGGCGTTCATCGAGCAGACCTTGCGGCCCTCGTCGGCGAACACGATGTCGCGCATGTAGCTGGTCTGCGTGCCGGTGGGGTAAGTCACCCAGTCGCCGCTGGCCGGGCGGTAGCGGAACAGGCGGTCTGACAGGTTGGAGGTGACCCACACGTCGCCCGTCGCCGGGTGCACGTTGAGCGCATACGGGGTTTCGAACTCACCCTGCGCCAGCGTGGGCAGCGGCAGGCTCTCGAACCGCTTGGCCTGGGTGTCGAAGCGCATCAGTCCGCTGCCCGCGTAGGCCGGAATCCACAGCGTGCCGTCGCGGCCAAAGCGCAGGCGGCGCGGGCCCTTGAGCGGCGTGTCCCACTCCTCCACGGCCAGCGTGACCGGGTCCACGCGGCCAATCTTGCTGCTGTAGAGCTTGCTGTACCAGATGCTGCCGTCCACGGGGTGAATGTCCAGCCCGTAGGGCATGTTGAAGATCTGGTCGCCCTGGCCGCTCCACTTGTGGTGCGACAGCGTGAGCTGCCAGTCCTTGCCCGGAAACCAGCGCGAGATGGCGAAGATGGCGCCGATCGACTTGTCCGTCAGCCAGCGCCAAAAGCCGCCCGAGGGCAGGCCGATCACCTTCATCTCGCCCGTCTTGGGGTCGTAGCGCGCCACCTGGTTGGACAGCGCGATGGTGAACCACAGCATGCCCCGTGCGTCGAAGCGCAGCGTGTGCGGATAGATGGCGCCGGAGCCGATCTTGACGAAGCGGTACTGCCGCGTGGCGGGGTCATAAATGCCCAGCTCGCCCGACAGCGAATTGGTGGTGTACATCAGCCCGTCCGGGCCTTCCACGATGCTGTGCGGCCCGTGGTAGGCATTGAACGCGGCGATCGGCATCGACCAGCCCGAGAAGTGGCCGTACTTGGTGCGGCCTTCGGACGGCATCACGGCCTCGGTGGTGGCGCCGCTGGCCCAGTCGGTGCGGTAAATCAGGTCGTTGGCCATGTCGACCGAATAGAACGCGCCGTCGCGCCCCACCTCCACGTCGTGCAGAAAGCTGGCCGGATCGCCCACGCGGATTTCGGTCAACTTGGCCGTGTGCAGCGGCGGCGCGGCGTTGGCCGGGTGCACCTTGTCGAGCGGCTGACCGTTGAAGGCCGCCGGCAGCGCCTTGAGGATTTCAGCCTCGGTGCCCCAGGTGATCAGCGCGCCGTATTTCTCCATGCGCGCGATGGCAGCCTTCCACTCGTCGTCGCTCTTGGCGCGGCGCGTCCAGGCGTTGCCGATCTGGTGGCAGAAGAAGCACTGGCTGCGGTACATGGCGTTGGCCTTGACGTCGCCGATCTTCACCGTGGCCGCGTGGGTGGACGCGGGCAGCGCGTCCGACCGCGCCCGCGCATCCTGCTCCGGCGCCAGTTGCAGGGCGGGCAAGGTCTGCGCGCCCTCGGCCGCCAGGTTCACCGGCCAGCTCGCCATGCGCCAGCCGTTGGCGCGCACGCGCAGCGTCTGCGCGCCACGTTCGGCGGTGGGCAATTGAAACCGGCCTTGCGTATCGCTGTACACCGTCTCCAGCCGCGCGCCTTCGTGCGACACCAGCGTGACCAGCGCGCCGGCCAGCGGTTGCCCGCCATCGCCCAGCACCTGGCCGCTCAGCGTGACCGCGCCCGCTGGCGCCAGCATGATGGCGCACAGCAGCGCCGTGGCCCATTGGGCCATCCGTGTCGTTTTCACCGCAGTCTCCTCCGCCCGGTTCGCATTCCCCAAGGCAACGCGGCAGTGTACGAAACGATGGCGCGCCCCGTCAGGCCACGCTGTCGCGCAGGCGGCAAGTCAACTTGGCTTACTGCGCCGTCCAGCCACCATCGTTGGCCCAGGCCTGACCGCGCACGTTGGCGGCGGCGGGGCTGCACAGAAACACCGCCATGCCGCCCAGTTGCTCGGGCGTGGTGAACTGCTGCGACGGCTCTTTCTCGCTCAGCAGGTCACGGGTGGCCTGATCGACGCCAATGCCTTCCCTGGCGGCGCGCGCGTCGATCTGCTGCTGCACCAGCGGTGTCAGCACCCAGCCGGGGCAGATGGCATTGGCGGTGACGCCGGTGGTGGCCAGCTCCAGGGCGGTGACCTTGGTCAGGCCGACAATGCCGTGCTTGGCCGCCACGTAGGCCGACTTGTCCTTCGACGCCACCAGCCCGTGCACCGACGCGATGTTGATGATGCGGCCCCAGTTTTTCTGCGTCATGTGCGGAATCGCCAGGCGCGTGGTGTGAAACGCCGACGACAGGTTGATGGCGATGATGGCGTCCCACTTCTCGACCGGGAACTCCTGGATACTGGCCGTGTGCTGGATGCCAGCGTTGTTGACCAGAATGTCGACGCCACCGAACTTATCGGCCGCGAAGGCCATCATGGCCTCGATCTCGGTGGGCTTGCTCATGTCGGCACCGTGGTGTTCGACCCGCACGCCGTGCGCGGCGATGTCCCTCTTGGGCGCTTCGACATCGCCGAAGCCGTTCATGACGATGTTGGCGCCCTGCCTGGCCAGTTCGATGGCGATGCCGAGGCCGATGCCACTGGTGGAACCGGTGACGAGAGCGGTCTTGCCTTTGAGTGTGCTCATGAATGTTTCCTCGGTCGGTTTGCGTTGAATGCCATTGTGGGAGCGGGCTTGCCCGCGATGGGGCGCCCGCGTTGCTAGCGATGCCTCATCGCGGGCAAGCCCGCTCCCACATCAGGGGGTTACTGCTTCAGCGGCACGCCGGTCTTGGACTGCGCCTCGTCGAAGGTCACGCCGTCGGCCAGCTCCATCACCTTCAGCCCCTCGGGCGTCACGTCGAACACGCCCAGGTCGGTGATGATGCGGTCGACCACACCCACGCCGGTCAGCGGCAGGGTGCACTCGGGCAGGATCTTCAGGTCGGTGGTGCCGTCCTTCTTCTTGGCGACGTGCTCCATCAGCACGATCACGCGCTTGACGCCCGCCACCAGGTCCATGGCGCCGCCCATGCCCTTGACCATCTTGCCGGGAATCATCCAGTTGGCGAGGTCGCCCTTGTCGGTGACCTGCATGGCGCCCAGGATGCTGAGGTTGATCTTGCCGCCGCGGATCATGGCGAAGCTGTCGTGGCTGCCGAAGATGCTGCTGCCCTTGAGCGTGGTCACCGTCTGCTTGCCGGCGTTGATGAGGTCGGCGTCCACCTCGTCCTCGGTTGGGAAGGGGCCGATGCCCAGCATGCCGTTCTCGGATTGCAGCCACACCTCCTTGTCGGCGGGCACGTGGTTGGCCACCAGCGTGGGAATGCCGATGCCGAGGTTGACGTAAAAGCCGTCCTGCAGCTCTTGCGCGGCACGGGCCGCCATTTGGTCTTGGGTCCAGGCCATTGTTCGATCTCCTGAAATCTTGGGGTTGAGCGTTCGGCGTTGAGCGTGATGGCATGCAGTCTCGCTGAACGCTGAACCGGTATTACTTGTGCTCGCGCAGAGTGCGCTTTTCGATGCGTTTTTCGGGCGTCGGGTTGTGCACCAGACGGTGCACGTAGATGCCGGGCAGGTGGATGTCGTCGGGCGCCAGTTCGCCATTGGCGACGATGCGCTCGACCTCGACGATGGTGATCTTGCCGGCCATCGCCACCGCCGGATTGAAGTTGCGCGCCGTCAGGTTGAAGCGCAGGTTGCCACTACGGTCGGCCACGTCGGCCTTCACCAGCGCCACATCGGCCACCAGCGAGCGCTCCATCACATAGGTTTCGCCGTCGAACTCGCGCAGCTCCTTGCCCTCGGCCACCAGCGTGCCCACGCCGGTCTTGGTGAAGAAGGCCGGAATGCCGGCGCCACCGGCGCGCAGCTTCTCGGCCAGCGTGCCCTGCGGGGTGAACTCCAGCTCCAGCTCGCCGGCCAGGTACTGGCGCTCGAACTCCTTATTCTCGCCCACGTAGGAGCTGATCATTTTCTTGATCTGGCGCGTGTCCAGCAGCTTGCCCAGGCCAAAGCCGTCGACACCGGCGTTGTTGCTGATCACGGTCAGGCCCTTCACGCCCGAATCGCGCAGCGCGTCGATCAGCGCCTCGGGAATACCGCACAGGCCGAAGCCGCCCACGGCGAGCAGTTGGCCGTCCTTGACGACGCCGCTCAAAGCCTCGGCAGCCGAGGGATAAATCTTGTTCACGACTTGTCTCTCCTGGAATAGGTGGATGCGTAAGGGGAAACCGAGGTGCGACCCCGATGCTGGGTACGACCGCTGAGAGGCTGTCCCCAAACTCCTCGCGCCGCGCTTGTCCCCGATCCGGGGCAATCGCTGACCGCGAGGAGTTTGAGGACAGCCTCTGAAAGATACTACGTATCTGGATACGTAGTATTTCGTAATGGACTTCCCTGCCCCCCATCCCGCCGCCTTGGGCGCGGCGCCCGATTACCGCCTGGCCTTCCAATTGGCGCCGGTGGGCCTGATCCTCTCGCGCCAGCGCCACATCGTGGACTGCAACGAGCGCGTGTGCGAGATCTTCGGCGCCACGCCCGATCAGTTGATCGGCCAGAGCTTTCGCATCCTCTACCCCAGCGGCGAGGAGTTCGAGCGCATCGGCGCGCGCATGGCGCCCATCCTGAACCAGCTTGGCGTGTACGCCGACAACCGCGTGATGCGCCGCGTGGGCGGCGCGCAGGCGGGGCAGCCGTTCTGGTGCCACGTCACCGGCCGCGCCATCGACCGCCATGCGCCGCACGCGGCCGGCATCTGGACCTTCGAGGACCTGAGCGCGCAGCGCCCCGTCACCGCGCCGCTCACCGCACGCGAGCGCGAGGTGGCCGCGCAACTGATGCAGGGCCTGACCAGCAAGGAAATTGGCCGCGTGCTCGGCATCAGCCACCGCACCGTGGAGATCTACCGTGCACGGCTGACGCGCAAGTACGACGCCAGCACCGCGGCCGACCTGGTGCAGAAGCTGATGGGCGGCCTGTAGGCGCCGCGTCAAGCCAGCACTGCCGGCTGACAGGACGCAAGCCCCGGCGTCATGGCCTGGGCGTGCGCGCAGCGGTACCGGCGCGTGCCCACCATCCCAGCGCCACCAGCAGCACGGCGATCATGATCAGCGTCCAGACCAGCCGTCTTGGCTTGTCTTGACTTAAGTCAGCTTATTGGCGTTTTCAAAAATCACGACAGCGCGGGCCATCAGAAAGAAATCCCCCTCTACCTCTGGGAGAGGGTTGGGGTGAGGGCGAGCGGCGTGTCATGAATTACGAAATATTCAATAAGCAAGCGCTTATCCGCATGGCGGCAAACGCTCAATGACTACTTTTTCAGGCCCCATCGGGTTTCGGCGCCTTCGCCTCCTCCTCCGCCTCCGCCACCACTCGCCCATGCGCAATGCACCCAGGGCTCCACGAACGGCCACGTGGGCGAAAAACACGCCTGTGCTAAGGTCCACGGCACCTCCTACGCACGCGAAGCACCATGCTGTTGGCTTCACCCCGTGCCATGGCGCTCGCGCACCGACCACGCCGGTGCGCATCAGGCTCTTTGTCCGCAGACATCAATGGGCCGCGCCAATTGAACGTTTTGATTGCCCGCAGCCCAGCCGCAGAACACTGGCCCCACGGCGGCGGCAGTCCATCCACGCAAAGGTATTTCCATGCAGTCACCCATCCATCAGGAACACATCGTGCCGACGAAGGCGCCGATGCCACGCCACATCCTCGCCACCGACCTGGACGGCACGCTGCTGGGCGGCGACGAAGCCGCGCGCCACCGGCTGTACACGCAACTGCGCGCGCTCGGCGACGACGTGATGGTCATCTACGTCACAGGCCGCGGCCTGGAGAGCGTGATGTCCCTGCTCAGCGATCCGGTGCTACCGCAGCCAAGTTACGTCATCGCCGACGTGGGCGCCACCATCGTCTCGGTTCCCGACCTGGCGGCGGTGGAGCCCTTGCAGCACGACATCGAGGCACGCTGGCCCGGCGAACAGACTGTGCTGGATCGGCTCCAGTCCTTCGACCAACTGGAACGCCAGCAGGTCCCGCAGGAGCGCCGCTGCTCCTACTGGGTCGAGGACGAAAAGCAGATTCCCGCGCGGCTGCCCAATGCCGTGCGCGCCCTGGGTTGCGAACTCCTGCTGTCGGCGGGACGCTATCTCGACATTCTGCCGGGCGGCGTCTCCAAGGGCGCCACGCTGTCCGCACTGATCGAGTTTCTGGGCCTGCCGATCGAACGCGTGGTGGTGGCCGGCGACACGCTGAACGACTTGTCGATGTACCAGATCGGCGCACGGGGCATCGTGGTTGGCCTGGCCGAGAAATCCCTGCTGGACGCGGTTGGCGAGCACCCCCACGTTCATGTCGCGCAAGCGGCGGGCGCCGGCGGCATTGAAGAGGGCCTGCGGCACCACGGCTGGCGGCTGCCTGGCGATCAGCCGACACCTGCGCCCCAGCCGGCCTTACCGGCCAATGCACCGCAATCAACCAGCCAGGTCGTGGTGGTCTATCACCGCCCGCCTTACGAAACCGTGGAGCGCGATGGCCGGCTTGAGCGCATACCTCCGCGCAGTCCCAACGGAATCCTGCCGTCGCTGCTGGGCATGTTCGCCAACGGCCAGCGCGGCTGCTGGGTCGCCTGGGAGCAGCGCCAGCAGCGTGACACCGGCGAGGATGCGCCCGAACCCGAGCTGCTGGATGCCGGTCGCTACCCCGGCCTGCGCCTGTCCACCATCGCGCTGACCGCCAACGACGTCAACCTGTTCTACAAGAAGTTCTCGAAGGAGGCGTTCTGGCCCATCCTGTTTTCCATGCCCGAACGTGCCCGCTTTCTCGACGCGCACTGGCTGCACTTCGTCGAGATCAACGCCTTGTTCGCGCAACGGGTGGCCAAGATCGCCGAGCCGGGCGCCGTGGTCTGGCTGCACGACTACAACCTGTGGATGGTGCCTGGCCTGCTGCGGCAGCTGCGGCCCGATCTTCGGATCGCCTTCTTCCACCACACGGCGTTCCCGTCCGCCGATATCTTCACCATCATTCCCTGGTTCCGCGACATCATCGCCAGCCTGCTGCAGTGCGACTACGTGGGCTTTCACATCCCGCGCTACGTGGTCAACTTCATCGACGTCGTCCAATCCGTCGCCCCCACCCAGACCCTGGAAACCACGCATTGCGCGCCCCGGTTCGCCACCTATGGCTGCGCGCTGGGCATCGACCAATATCCCAGCCTGATCGAAGTCAACGGACGCGCCGTGCGCCTCGCGGCGGAGCCCGTGGGCACCAACCTGACGGCCATCCGCGACGCGCTGAAATCCGCGTCGGTCAAGCACTGCGTGTCCGCCATCTCGTCCGAGATGGGCGAGCGCACCTGCATCCTCAGCGTGGAACGCCTGGACTACGTCAAGGGCCCGCTGGCCAAGCTTGACGCCTTCGAGCGGCTGCTGGACAAGCACCCCGAGCTGCACGAGAAGGTGGTGCTGGTCAACATCGTCACGCCAGCGGCGGCGGGCATGAGCGTGTACGAAAGCACCCGCTCGCGGATCGACGAAATCGTGGGGCGCATCAATGGCCGGTTCTCGCGCCTGACCTGGACCCCCATCCGCTACTTCTATCGCGCGCTGCCGTTCGAGGAAGTCGTGGCCTATTACAGCCGCGCCGACGTGGCCTGGATCACCCCCTTGCGCGACGGCCTCAACCTGGTCGCCAAGGAGTTCGTGGCCACCAACGCGCTGCTGGAGCGCGATGCGATGGTGGTGGTGTCGGAGTTCGCCGGCGTCTCGGTCGAGCTGCACGGCGCCATCCTGACCAACCCGTACGACGGCAAGCGCATGGAAGAAGACCTGCACGCCGCGCTGGTCATGAGCAGCACCGAGAAAGCCTCGCGCATTCGCCGCCAGCGAGAAACCGTCATGGCCAATGACGTCGCGCAATGGAGCGACGCCATCATTGACGCGGTATCAGCCCCGGCCGCTCGATGAACAACGCCAGACGCCACGCGGGCGCGGTGTTGCCATCCGCGCCGCGCCACCGTCATGCTCCTTGGGCCTGCACCACCTCGGCGGCGCTGCGGAACGCCTCCACCGCGCACGGCACGCCGCAGTACACGCTGGCGTGCAGCAGCACTTCCTGAATCTGCTCCACCGTCGCGCCGTTGTTCAGCGCGCCGCGCACGTGACCCTTCAGCTCCTGCTGCCGGCCCAGCGCCGTCAGCATCGCCACCGTGATCAGGCTGCGCGTCTTCAAATCCAGCCCCGGGCGCTGCCACACGCCACCCCACGCATCGCGCGTGATCACGTGCTGCATCGGCTCGGTGAAGGGCGTCACGCCCGCCAGCGCGCGGTCGACGAAATCGTCGCCCATCACCTGGCGGCGGGTTTTCAGGCCATTCTGGAAATCGGGATCGTCGGGCAGGTTCATGGCTGTCGCTTTCGTGGTCGTGAATGAAGAACCAGCGCAGCATAATGAATCAGCGACCACACATATATAAAGGAGACACGCCATGAGCCGCTACCCCCTCGCCGACCTCGACAAGCTGCCCGACGACATCAAGGCCAAGGTGCTCGAAGTGCAGTCCAAGGCCGGCTTCGTGCCCAACGTCTTCCTGGGTCTGGCGCGGCGCCCGGCCGAGTGGCGCGCCTTCTTCGCCTACCACGACGCGCTGATGGACCCCGAAAGCGTGGGCCGCGCCAGCAACCTCAGCAAGGGCGACCGCGAGATGATCGTCACCACCACCAGCGCCGCCAACCAGTGCCTGTACTGCGTGGTCGCGCACGGTGCGCTGCTGCGCATCTACGAGAAGAAGCCGCTGGTGGCCGACCAGGTGGCCGTCAACTACCGCAAGGCCACCGACATCACGCCACGCCAGAAAGCCATGCTCGACTTCGCCATGAAGGTGTGCGAGCGCTCACACGAGATCGGCGACGACGACTTCGCGCTCCTGCACGCGCACGGCTTCGACGATGAAGACATCTGGGACATCGCCGCCATCACCGCCTTCTTCGGCCTGTCCAACCGCATCGCCTCGTTCAGCGGCATGCAGCCAAACCCCGAGTTCTATCTGATGGGGCGGGTGCCGAGGGAGAAGAAGACAGGCTGACCACGCGCTAGTCAAGTGGTATCGCGAAGACATGCAACGCCGCCATCGGGGCGAAGCGCGCTTTCACGTTTCGAAATCTCCGAGTCGGCGCACTATTTTGAGAGTTTCGTAATTCAGGACAAGCCTATGTCATGCCTTCAGCTCATCCCGTCATTGCGGCGAAGGCCGCAATCCACACGGTGTCCGCGGGTCAACACCGTGTCAAGGTGACGCCCCATGGATTGCGGCCTTCGCCGCAATGACGAGGGGATGTGAGGGGGTTTTTCTGATGGCCCGCGCTGTCGTGATTTTTGAAAATCTCAATAGCCACCTGATCAGGCATCACGTATCGCTCGCGACTTGAGCGACTCGTGGGCAGGAGCCCCTCGCCACCAGCCCAGCGCGTTCAATCAACTGTCCAACTGTCGCGCGTCTGTCATCAGTTGGTCATCCCGCTTTCACAAGCTCTCTTTCCAATCGTCCCATGCGCCCCCGCCCTGCCCGGGCCGCGTGATGACGCGCGGCATCGCCTTTCTGATCGCGGCACAGTTCGTGTCGGGGCTGGCCGACAACGCATTGCTCATCGTCGCCATCGCGCGGCTGGCGGAGCTGGGCGATCAGCCCTGGATGGCGCCGCTGCTCAAGGGCGTGTTCACGCTGTCCTACGTGGTGCTGGCGCCGTTGGTGGGTGCACTGGCCGACCGCTGGCCGAAGGCGCGGGTGATGCTGGCGGCCAACGCCCTGAAGGGCGCGGGCTGCGCGCTGATGCTGGCGGGGGCCGATCCGCTGCTGGCCTACGGGCTGGCGGGCGTGGGCGCGGCGGTGTACTCGCCCGCCAAGTACGGGCTGGTGGTGGAGCTGGCGCCGCCCAGCCAACTGGTGAACGCCAACGGCTGGCTGGAAGTGACCACGGTGGCGGCCATCATCCTGGGCACGGCGCTGGGCGGCATGCTGGTGGGGCCAACGCTGGCGCAGGCACTGGGCCATCCACGGGCCGACGCGGGTTTGGCCGTGAGTGGTGTGCTGGTGGCGGCACTGTGCGTGGTGCTGGTGCTGTACGTGCTGGCCGGAGCGCTGAATCTGGCGATTCCTCAGCCCGCCACCAACATGGCCGAGCGGCACGCCCTGCAATCCGGTCTGCTTCAGCTTTTGCGGCGCTTTGCACACGCCCAGCGCACGCTGTGGCGCGATGCACTGGGCGGCGCCTCGCTGGGCGTGACGACGCTGTTCTGGGGCGCGGGGGCCACATTGCAGTTCGTGGTGCTGGCCTGGGCGCAGCAGCGGCTGGGCCTGTCGCTGTCGCAGGCGGCGTATCTGCAGGGCGTGGTGGCGGTGGGCATTGCGCTGGGCGCGCTGGCCGCCGGGCGTTGGGTAACACTGGGTCAGGCGCCGCGCGTGCTGCCGCTGGGCGTAGCGATGGGGCTGGCCGTGCCGCTGCTCACGCTGGTGGACGGCGTGGCACTGGCGGCGCCGCTGCTGGCAACGGTGGGCGCGCTGGCCGGCTTTTTCGTGGTGCCGATGAACGCGCTGCTGCAGCACCGCGGCCAGCGGCTGCTGGGCAGCGGCGAATCCATCGCGGTGCAGAACTTCAATGAGAACCTGGCCGTGCTGGCCATGCTGGGCGCCTATGCGGGGCTGCAGGCCACGGGCTGGCCACTGCCGCGGCTGGTGTGGTTGCTGGGCACGGCGGTGGCCGCCGGGGTAGCGCTGGTGATCTGGCGCCTGCGGAGCCGGGCAGCGCGAAGAATGCTATGGATGAAGGAGCAAGCATGAAAATCATGATCGTCACCGACGCGTGGGAACCACAGGTCAACGGCGTGGTACGCACGCTGAAGATGACCACGCGCCACCTGCAGGAAATGGGGCATGAAACCCACATCCTGTCGCCGCTGGATTTCAAGTCCTTCCCCTGCCCGACCTACCCCGAGATTTCGCTGGCCGTGGCCACCAAGAACGCCGTGGCGCGGCACATCGACCGCGTGGCGCCCGACTGCCTGCACATCGCCACCGAGGGGCCGCTGGGCTGGGCCGCGCGTGGCGTGGCGTTGCAGCGCGGCTGGCCCTTCACCACGGCGTACCACAGCCGCTTTCCCGAATACGTGCACGCGCGCGTGCGGGTGCCGGTGGGCTGGAGTTACGCCCTGCTGCGCAAGTTCCACAACGCCGGCAGCGCCACGCTGGCGCCCACGCCCGCCATCGTCGATGACCTGCGCGCACGCGGCTTCACCAAGGCGCGGCTGTGGTCGCGCGGCGTGAACCTGGAAGCCTTCAGCCCCGACGGGCCACGGCTGGAGCGCGACACTTCGCCCGTCTTTCTCTACGTGGGCCGGCTGGCGGTGGAAAAGCAGGTGCACAAATTCCTGGAGCTGGATCTGCCGGGCGAGAAATGGGTGGCCGGCACTGGGCCGGAAGAGGCCAAGCTGAAGGCCCGGCATCCCAACGCCCGCTGGTTCGGTGTGCTGAGCGGCGACGACCTGGCCACGGTGTACCGCAGCGCCGACGTGATGGTGTTTCCCAGCGTGACCGACACTTTTGGGCTGGTGATGGTGGAGTCCATGGCCTGCGGCACGCCGGTGGCCGGCTATCCGGTGCCTGGGCCGATCGACGTGGTGGGGCACGACTCACCGGGTGGCGCCATAGACACCGACCTGCGCGTTGCCTGCCTGGCCGCGCTGGGCAAGCAGCGCGAAGGCGTGCGCCGCCATGCCGAGCAATTCAACTGGCCCACGGCCACGCGGCAGTTCGAGCAGGCGCTGGTGCGCATCGCACGGGCCAGCGACGTGGATGCACCGCGGCCAAGCGAGTCGCTTGATACCGTTTGTTCAAAACGATGACGAATGACCGCGGCTGGCGCCGCATGACAAATGACGAATGCGGCATTGGTCATTGAACCTATTGATATTTTCAAAAATCACGACAGCGCGGGCCATCAGAACCCCCTCACATTCCCTCGTCATTGTGGCGAAGGCCGCAATCCATGGAGCGTCACCTTGACACGGCATTCACCCGCGGACACCGTGTGGATTGCGGCCTTCGCCGCAATGACGGGATGAGGTGAAGGCATGACATAGGCTTGTCCTGAATGACGAAACTCTCAATAGGTTGAATCCGCCCCCTGGCCGGGGCACGCCATCACACGCACCTCTCATTTGCCTTCGTCATGGCGGCGAAAGCAGCAATCCATGGGCGTCACCCGGACACGGCGTTGACCTGCGGACACCGTGATGCCATGGCTGCCGGTGCCAGGCCAGCACGGCGAACATGAGGGACAGAGCCTGTTTCATTTTGCGCGCACAATTGAAGTTCGCGCGATCCAAATCAGGGCGAATCGCCATCTCGCTGGTATTGAAAGCCACGCCCCTGATGAATCCTTCTTAGCGTCTCTTTTTTCCAACATGAAATTCCAAGGTTCCGAGAACTACGTTGCCACGCAGGATCTGATGCTGGCCGTCAACGCCTCCATCACGCTCAAGCGCCCGCTGCTGGTCAAGGGCGAGCCCGGCACCGGCAAGACCATGCTGGCCGAGGAAGTGGCCGAGGCGCTGGGCCTGCCGCTGCTGCAATGGCACATCAAGAGCACCACCAAGGCGCAGCAAGGCCTGTACGAGTACGACGCCGTCAGCCGCCTGCGCGACAGCCAGCTGGGCGACGACCGGGTGAAGGACATCCAGAACTACATCGTCCGGGGCGTGCTGTGGCAGGCCTTCACGGCCGACGAACCAGTGGCACTGTTGATCGACGAGATCGACAAGGCCGACATCGAATTCCCCAACGACCTGCTGCGCGAGTTGGACCGCATGGAGTTCCACTGCTACGAAACGCGCGAGACCATCCGCGCCAAGCACCGCCCCGTGGTCTTCATCACCTCGAACAACGAGAAGGAACTGCCCGACGCCTTCCTGCGCCGCTGCTTCTTCCACTACATCAAGTTCCCTGAAGCCGAGACGATGAAGCAGATCGTGGACGTGCACTTCCCCAACCTCAAGAAGGAGCTGCTCGGCGCCGCGATGAAGGTGTTCTACGACGTGCGCGGTCTGCCCGGACTGAAGAAAAAACCTTCGACCAGCGAACTGCTCGACTGGCTCAAGCTGCTGGTAGCCGAAGACATTCCGCTGGAAGCCCTGCAAAGCGCCGACAGCAAGATCAGCGTGCCGCCCCTGGTAGGCGCGCTGCTGAAGAACGAGCAGGACGTGACGCTGTTCGAGCGGCTGGTGTTCATGAACCAGCGCAACCGGTAACCCAAAACACCCGGAACATGGCTTTTCAATCAATCACCCGCCACGCCCGGCAGCAATTGCTGATCCGCGTGCTTGTGCTTGGCATGATGGCGGGCATCTGTCTGCCCGCGCATGCCTTCTGGGGCCTGCTCGGCAAGGTCGGCTCGGCGGGTGGCAAGGCCGCCGCCACGGCGGGCAAAACCGCGGCGGGCACCGCGGGCAAGGGAGCAGCGGCCGGTGGCGCGGCGGTAGCGGGCGCCGAGGCCGCCAACACCGGAGCACAGGCGGCCAAGGCAGGCGCGGGGCTGGCCGCGCAGTCGGGTGACGACATCGCGCGTGCGTCGGGCCTGGGCAAAGCCGTGCCGGACGAGGTCAGCGCCATGCTGCACACGCCGGGCAAAACGCTGGCCGACATCAGCGATCCCGGCACACGCTCGTGGTTGAGCCTGCCGCCCGGCCAGCTCCACGCCAGCGACGCGCCGCTGATGGTGACCGACTACGCGCGGTTGCTGGAGGGCAAGCCCGCCAAAGGCCCCAAGGCCGCGGACACCACCCAGCAGGCCGCGAATGTACCGCCCGCCCGGCTGCCCACCAGCACGCCGCCCAGCCAGGTGCCCTGGCAAGCGATCGAGCTGCTGCTGCACGCCGCTCGCATGGGCCACCAAGGCACTCAAAGCGAATGGAAGCGGCTGTGCGCGAGCCAGCCCGTGCCCGATGCCCTGGCCGGGCGCTGCCCGCCGCCTGGCCATGCCAAGGCACCCGCCCCGCGCAAGCAATGAGTCTGGCGTGCCATCCGCCCGCTGACGACTTCATCAAGCCGCGGGTACTGCGTGATCACGGCGTGCGCATCGAGCCGCTGACGCTGGCGCACGAGGACGGCCTGCGCGCCGCCGCCGCCGATGGCGAGCTGTGGAACATCCGCGTCACCAGCGTGCCCGAGCCGCAGGACACGCGGGCCTACATCGAGGCCGCTCTGAAGATGCGCGACGAAGGCCACCGCCTAGCGTTCGCCGTGATCGACGGTGCTACCGGCACCGTGCTGGGCAGCACCAGCTATCACGACATCGTGCCCGCCATCCGCCGGGTGGAAATTGGCTGGACCTGGTACCGCTTGAGCGCGCAGCGCAGCCACGTCAACACCACCTGCAAGCTGCTGATGATGGGCCACGCCTTCGATACGCTGAACTGCGCCGTCGTGGGCTGGCGCACCGACAACTACAACTTCGCATCGCGGAAGGCCATCGAGCGGCTGGGCGCGCGCAAGGATGGCGTGATCCGCCACCACGCGCTGCGGCGCGACGGCACGGTGCGCGATACCGTGATGTACAGCATGACGGCGGGCGAATGGCCCGAGGCCAGGGCGCAGTTGCTGTATCTCCGGGCGCGGCGCGGTTAACGCCACGAATCCACGCCACGGTACGCCGCGCGACCGTCGCGCGATCAGGCCAGCGTCGCGGCCTCGTCGTCGAAGGCGGAGTCCGCCAGCAGGCGTTCGTACAGACCAGCCCCCACGGCGGCGGCACGGCCTTCGTCGACCAGGCAATCCACCAGGCGTGAGATGGTCCGGCGCGGCAGCACGCGCGCGATTCGCTCGGCCCAGGGCAAGGTGGCGTCCTCGCCCCACGCCCGCGCCGCCAGGGCGATGGCACGGGTCAGAAAGGCCAGCACATCGCTTTCCTGTTCGACGTCCAGGTTCTCGATCAGCAAGTGCTCCGCCTCATCGCCGCCGATCACGATCAGCAATACACCCGCTTGCGCATGCGCGGCCAACAGCGCGTCTTCGTCGGGCGTGGCGGTAATGCCAAATGCCGATTGGTTCGCCGGATTGATGGTGGCGAACTCCAGCGGCGGCAGAGTCAGCAAAAAATCTTCGCTCTCAACGGTCTCTTCTTCCTCGGGCCACACCTTGGGCTGCACCACTTCGACCAGCCCCTGGTGAACCAGGCGATACAGATCGTGCGCCGTGCCCGAACCAAAAACTTCCGTCAGCGTGGCCAAACTGCGTTCACCTGTACACAGCAGCACGATCTGGCGGTCGCGCAGCGGCAACCGCACGCGCGACGCCAACGCCTGGCGGCCCTGCACGGTCTTGCGGTAGACCCAGTGGTCGGGAGCAGGCAGTTCGACAAGGCGAAGAGGTGTCATGATGAATCCAAAGGCCGCATGCGCTATACGCTGCGCCCACGCATCGGCTGCAACAGTTCGAGGCTCACAGTATGCCTAAAGTATGCACACTCGTAACCCCTTACTTGCGGGGCCATCAGCGCCGTCTTGCGTCCACTGCGCGACCACCCGTTTTTCCGGGCCGCCCGATAATGCGCTGGAGAGACCTCCCCCCATGCTGATTGATTTTTTCTACACGTTGCGTGCCGCCAAGTTGCCGGTTTCGGCGAAGGAGTTCCTTACCCTGCTCGAGGCGCTGCAGGCCCATGTGGTTGGCCCCAGCCAGCCGGACGCTTGCTCGATCGACGACTTTTATTACCTGGCCCGTACCACGCTGGTCAAGGACGAGAAGCACTTCGACAAGTTCGACCGGGCGTTCGCCGCCTACTTCAGGGGCGTGGAGCAGATCGCCGATTTCCGCAAGGAGATTCCGGCCGACTGGCTGCGCAAGATTCTTGAGAAAGAGCTGACGCCAGAGGAGAAAGCCGCCATCGAGAAGATGGGCTGGGACGAGCTGATGGAGACGCTGAAAAAACGCCTGGAGGAGCAAAAGGAGCGCCACCAGGGCGGCAGCAAGTGGATCGGCACCGGCGGCACCAGCCCCTTCGGCCACGGCGGCTACAACCCGCGGGGCATCCGCATCGGCGGCAAGGGACAGAACAAGAGCGCCGTGAAAGTGTGGGACCAGCGCGCCTACCGCGACTACGACGACAGCCAGGAGCTGGGCACGCGCAACATCAAGGTGGCGCTGCGCCGTCTGCGCAAGTTCGCCCGCACCGGCAGCGAATTCGAGCTGGATCTGCCCGACACCATTCGCTCAACGGCCGCCAACGCGGGCTGGCTGGACATCAAGATGGTGCCCGAGCGCCACAACAGCGTGAAAGTGCTGCTGCTGATGGACGTGGGCGGCACCATGGACGAGCACATCGCACGCGTGGAAGAGCTGTTCTCGGCCGTCAAGGCCGAGTTCAAGCACCTGGAGTTCTATTACTTCCACAACTGCGTGTACGACTTCATGTGGAAAAACAACCGCCGCCGCTTCGCCGAGAAGTTCGCCACCTGGGACATCATCCGCAAGTACAACAAGGACTACAAGCTGATCTTCGTCGGTGATGCCACGATGAGTCCCTTCGAGATCCTGCAACCCGGCGGCAGCGTGGAATACAACAACGAGGAAGCCGGCGCCGAATGGCTGCAGCGCCTGACCAACGCTTTTCCGAAGTTCGTCTGGATCAATCCCGAGCCGCAGGGCGTGTGGCAATACCGCCAGAGCATCGCCATCATCCAGCAGTTGATGAGTCAGCGCATGTTCCCGCTCACCCTCAAGGGGCTGGAAGACGCGATGCGGATGCTGTCGAAGTAAGCGCGCAGCAGGACGAGCGCAGGCCTCGTGTCGCCCGCACCGCCGCGTCAAACAAGCCCGAAGAGGCTTATTCCGCCTTTTTCTGGCCCAGCAGCTTGGCCTTCAGGTCTTCATCGGCAGGCTTGGGACCCAGCCAGTTGTTCATGAGCGAGACATGGAATCGGGTTCTTGCACCACCGCCGTGTCGGGCGTGCAGGTGGACGACAGCTTGGTACCCGTGCCGGGTATCCAGTCGACCGTAAAGCCTTGTCCCGGCTGGAATTCCTTGCACTTGTACAGTAGGCCGGACGCCTTGAGAATGCCGGGCAACAGGCGCGAGTACTGCGCCTTGTCCATGTTGTCTTCAAAGTAGCGGGCAAACATCTTGCCCAGATCCTCGCCCTTGAGCTTGCGCAGCATCACCACGCTCATGCGCTTGGGGCTGGTCTGGGCATGAAACGCTTCCGGGGTGGAAAACTTGTCCTGGGCGTACAGGCCAGCCGCATACACGTTGAAAATCAATCGCTTGCGGATGCCCGCGCCATTGAGCTGCAACTTGTTGCCGGCCAGATCGATCGTTTCATCGAACTTCACGTCGCCAAGAGTCACTGCCTGCGTCTGTCCTTGTGTCTGCGCCTGAGCAGGCACCGAAGTCATCACGGCCGCGACGATGGCCAAGGAAAAACATATGCGATATTTCATGATAAGCCTTACTTTCCTGAATGGGGGGTTACAGGCAATTTTAGGCTGCCGTGCCCGCCGTGCCCTCCCAGAACATCCCAGAATTCGTCGTCCCCGTGAATTCATCAATGTCAATATTCACGTTCCGAGAGCATCTCTTTCAAGATCTTGGTGAGCGGGGTAGCTTGGGCTGCTCTTGATCAGCCCCTATTGAGCAACCCAACCCCGCACGCGGGGTTGGGTTGCTCAATAGGCTGCAACAACGCTACCAATGACGGCCTGTAGCGTCCAGAAAGCTATTGCATCTATAGCACCATGAATACTTCCATCGGCGCTTGACGCTCCCACACCGACCGCCCAATAATTACTAACCGGTCAGTCAGTAATGGATATTCTTCACCCCGCTCCCTCCGTCACGCCGGCCAAGCGCGCCCGGCGCAAGCAGGCGCGTCCGGGCGAACTGATCGAGGCCGCGCTGGCCCTGTTCGTCGAAAAAGGCTATGCCGCCACGCGGGTGGAAGAAGTGGCCGCCCACGCCGGAGTGTCCAAGGGCACACTGTTCCTGTACTTCCCCAGCAAGGAAGAGCTGTTCAAGGCTGTAGTGCACGAAAACGCCAGCCGTCACCTGCAAGACGCCTTCCGCGAAGTGGCTGAATACGCCGGCACCAGCACCGAGCTGCTGCGCGAATTCATCCGGCGCTGGTGGACGCAGTATGGCGGCACGCCCGCCGCCGGCCTGACCAAGCTGATCATGAGCGAGGCCGCCAACTTTCCCGACCTGGCGCGGTACCACCAGGATGAAATGGTGCGGCCCACCTACGAGCTGGTGGGCCGCATCGTGCAACGCGGCATCGAAAGTCGTGAATTCCGTCCGGTCAACCTGATGCTGGTGGCGCACTTGGTCATGGCTCCGCTGGTACAACTGGCGATCTGGCGTTTCGCGCCAGCGCCCTACGGCCCCATGGACGATCCGCTACAGCTGCTGGAGCTGCACGCCGACATGGTGGTGCGGGGCCTGAAGACATGATTTCCCCTGAGTCGCTCGCCGCGCTGAATTTGAGGGCAGCCTCTGAGACTTTGAACAGGCTTCCGGAACGCTGCGACAAAATAAGCGCCTTCTCATGAACCCCACCACCCGCCGCTGGTTGACGATCGCCCTGGTGCTGCTGGCGCTGGGCGCCGTGGTGGGTTTGGGCTGGCGCGGCTACGCCACCCGCCAGGCCGCGCGGCAAGCCCAACTGGCGCCAGTGAAAGACCCGGTGATCGAGCTGGGCACCATCGACGTGAGCACCGCGCGAGTGCGCGAGCTGGTCAGCGGCCTGCCGATCACCGGCGCGCTGAAGGCCGTGCATTCCGCCATCGTCAAGGCGCGCGTGCCGGGCGAACTGCAAGGCCTGACGGTGCGCGAGGGCGACACCGTGCAGGCCGGCCAGGTGATCGCCCGCGTCGAATCCAGCGAATACGCCGACCGCGTGCGCCAGGCGCAGCAGCAGGCCGATGCGGCCAAGGCGCAGGTTGACATCGCGCAGCGGCAGTACGACAACAACGCCGCGTTGGTGCGGCAGGGCTTCATCTCCCAGACCGCGCTCGACAACTCGCTGGCCAGCCTGAACACCGCGCGCGCCAACCACCGCGCCGCGCAGGCCGGCACCGAGGTGGTGCGCAAGTCACTGGCCGACACGGTGCTGCGCGCGCCCATTGGCGGCCAGATCTCGCAGCGCCTGGCGCAGCCGGGCGAGCGCGTGGTACCCGAAGCCCGCATCGTCGAGATCATCGATCTGAGCCAGCTGGAGCTGGAAGCCGCCTTGAGCCCCGCCGATTCGGTGGCCGTGCGCGTGGGACAGCAAGCGCTGCTGAACATCGAAGGCGTGGCGCAACCCGTGGCGGCCACGGTGGCGCGCATCAACCCCAGCGCGCAAGCGGGCAGCCGCAGCGTGCTGGTCTATCTGAGCGTGGCCGCGCAGCCCGGCCTGCGTCAGGGCCTGTTCGCGCAAGGCCAGTTGGCGACTGAACAGCAGCGCGCCCTGGCCGTGCCCTTGAACGCCGTGCGCACCGACAAGCCCCTGCCCTACGTGCAGGTGGTCGACAACGGCCGCATCGCCCACCGCACGGTACAGATGGGCGTGCGCGGCGACGCCGACGGCGAACCCTGGGTGGCGGTACAAGGCGTGGCCGAGGGCGCGCAGGTGCTGCGCGGCGCGGCGGGTGCGTTGCGCGAGGGCACGCAGGTCCGCCTGGTCAACCCCGCCGCGCCGGCCAGCGCGCCGCAGAACGGCGTGCGGCCATGACTCTCAATTTGATAGTGACTTGCGCTCGTCCAGCAATGGATTCAGGTCAAATGAATCTGAAATCAAGGTGTGACAAGCGCGAGCCGCTATGTTTTTCAGACTGTCGCACCCTCACCCCAACCCTCTCCCGCCAGCGGGAGAGGGAGCAACACAGCAGCGCCGAACAGACCGTGGCCGAGCGCAGCGATGGCCCGTATGGACTCCCCCTCCCCTCTGGCCGTGCCGAGAAGCGCAGGGCGTGGGGCGGGCGCGGCAGCGCAGCATGCCGCGCTGACGTAGCTGACTCGCTGCGGTTGTCTGAGCGAAGAGAACGCAGTGAACGAAGCGAGTTCCGCAGCGCCGCCCCACGACCGAGCATCGCAGGTTGCCCGCAGC
>JAUNUR010000059.1 GCA_030538085.1 Pseudomonadota bacterium
CACGTCCTTGAACTGCACCATGCCGCTGTTGGTGAACATCAGCGTCGGGTCGTTGCCCGGCACCAAGGGGGAAGACGGCACGACGGTGTGGCCCTTGCTCTCGAAGAAGTCGAGGAAGGACTTGCGGATGTCCGCGACGGAAATGGGAGAGGTGGCGTTTTTCATGATGAGGTTGGGGTCGGATCAGGTCGGGTGAGCAGATCGATCTGCACACCCTTGAACTTGAGGAAATCGCGGTCGAAGGTGCCCACGGTGGCCGAATGCTCGACGGCCAGCGCGGCCAGGTGGGCGTCGTTGGTCAGGTTACCGCCGGTGCCGCACTGAAGCAGCAGCTTGAACAGCACATCGGCATGGTGCGTGCCAGGGTTCACCACGGTGGCGCGAGGCTGCGACAGCCACTCGTCCACCATGGCCGTTGCATCGCCCACGGAAAGCGGGGCCTGCATGGCACGCGGATGCGTGGCAATCCGCACGAAGCCGATCAGTGCATTCCAGGCAAACGCCACGCCGCCCGGCGCTGCGAAGGACTTCGCCAGCCATGACACAGCCACGGGGTGAAACGGGCTGCTGGCATTGACGCTGTAGACCAGCAGGTTGGTGTCGGGCAGCCTCACTGCTTGCCCGCGTTCTTCTGCTGCCACTCGGCCCGCAGGCGCGCATCCAGCTTCAGGAATTCCTGCACGTCGAGTTCGCCAAGGAATTCGTTGGCCTTGGTCAGATCGACCAGCGGCTCGCCCATGTCGAACGTGCGCTGGATGAACGGCGGCACGTCCTGCGTCGGCGCATCGGCCTTGGCGTGCAGCGGCACGATCTTCGCCACCGGCTTGTTGTGGCGCATGATGATCACTTCCTCGCCCGCCTCGGCGCGGGCAACGAATTCGGACAAACGGGTCTTGGCCTCGAACAGGCCGACGGCAGCGGTTGGCATGGGCGACCTCCGTGAAAACTGGTTGAATCAACCAGATTTTAGCGGATATCACGCGCGCGCTCGCGAGAGCATGTCACCCTAGAAGCGGCAGTTGGATGCGCCCGAGCGTGCCGTGATGGGCGTGCCAGGCAAGGGCAAGTGCCGCGGCTCCAAAGCTGCCTGCGCAGCTTTGGACGGCACGAGCGGCATCGGGCTCTGACCGATGCGCGCCCTGCAAGGGCGAGGACGCGGCAGGCTCGTGCCTGCAAGGACGAGCAACGCGGCTTGGGCAGCGAGCCAGCGCGGTGCGATCGGGTGCATAGCGCGCTCACCCAACAGGTGAATGTGATCGAAGCTGTGAAAGTCAATGCTCATGCCGGTTGCCCAAGGATGGCGAGCGGTCAACTGCCGTTTCTAGGGTCACCTCCACGCCGCGTCAACGCCGCCCACGCAGCCCCTGCAAACAAGCCTCGTCCAATGGCGGCTTCGGTCGATCAGACTGTCTTTATCCGCGAAAGAGAAACACCATGAAAAAGACTTCGATTCTGCTGGGCTGCGCGCTGCTGATGGCGCTGGGCGGCTGCGCGAGCAACCGCGCCAGCGACAACGAGGACTACCGCGACCTGGCCACTGGCCGCGATTACGAGCGCTGCCAGGACGAAGTGGCCGAGCAGGACGCATCGCGCAAGGAGCGCGACGCCATGATGCAGGCCTGCCTGGACGCACGCGGCTACGACCGGCATGAGCGCGGCTATTGATTTTGAATAACGCCCTCTGACGGTGGGAAACCTCGGCGCCCCTATCGTACGTCCTTCATATAGACCTTTATATCTATAATTCACTGGTGCCAGTTCACGAGTAGCGTGCAAGGCCAGATTGAAAACGCGCCTTGCGTGAAGTTCACAAAAAAGCCGCCATATGGCGGCTTTTTTATTCACCTTACACAAGAATAATTCTTGCCATCAGATAACCTGCACAATGGGTGATATGAATATAATCGTGTCTGGGTTCAAACCATAAGACCATGCACTGTACGTGACGTCATCAACCACCTTGGTCACGCCAGTAGGCGCCCACTGCGGACGGCTACTCTGGCCAAAACCATCAGGATCGGTCAAATCAACACCGTTATACCCAAGGTCAACAACATCATCCGCGTCTCCGTTGATCAGGATCGCAGGTGACCCCGCCTTTCTCTGGGAAAGAACCCACTCCTTGGTGATGCCCTGCAATTTATTAGGACCACTGCCCCGCAAATCAAATATTTCTATGCTGGAAATTTCTTGCGCCCGGATAAATTTATTGCCTCCAATCATCTCCAGCTTATCTATTCCACTCCCGCCGTTGACCTCCCAAGCGCCTCCACCCAATCGAATGACGTCATTGCCCGCCCCCAGGTCAACGCTACTCCAGATATCGCTCATGGACCCCTGAATGGTCACCACATCGTCGCCATCGCCAGCCGAAATTCTGCTATAGGAACTAGCGTTGCCCTTGATCATCAGCGTGTCGTTGCCTTCACCCAAATCAATGGATTCCGCATTATCACCGCCAATCTCGACAAAATCATCTCCGGCGCCAGTCACGATTTTCCCAGAACTGCTCGTCCCTATTTTGACCACATCATCACCAGCACCCGTGGCAACTGAACTGAACATGGAGAGGTAGCTGCCTATATTCAGCACATTAGAGCCATCACCAAGGTTGATATGGGAACCATCAACGTACCCCGTTATATCAACCAAATCCGAACCCAGGCCGCCATTTATTTTCACACCAAGAGTCAAGTATCCAAAAATCTCAACCCTATTAACATCGCTTTCTTTATCTATATTATCATCATTTCCTAAACTCTGTCCAGCCGCGTAACCGCCAATGTATGTCGATTGGTAGGATGATGGCATATTGCTGTTGGCCTGCGTTCCACTCCCCGTGTCAATCACCGTATTCGACCCTTCAAGCCTCACCGTGTTGGTCACCGCACCCCAAGTCAATGTATCAGAACCGCTACCGAGGTACACCGAGCCTGAGCTTCCACCACCCATAAGCTTGACAACATCATCGCCTGCCTCTCCAAATATGTAGCTGCTATAGTCCAAGGCTTTCGCACCAACACCCACCCCATTAATCAACAATTGATCGTTGCCCTCTCCCAAAAATGCCCTCACCCTGGAAGCAAATCCACTCTCAATGACAAAATAATCATCCCCCCTCCCCAGATCAATCGTTGAAATCTCTTCGGATCCATCCGCATAAGTGGCAGCCGGGCCAAAACCTCCATTGTTAACTTCCCATGCACCTACATTCCTGCCAATTTCCAGATGATCATTATAATCGGTCGTCAAAACCGGCTTGTATATGACACCATTCTTATCCTTCGCAAGCCCATCCACAGTAAACCCATAATCCTTATGGGCACTCATTAGCTCGCTCGAAGTCCCATAATGCAGAGTCAAATCACCATCCAACTTTGGAAGTCTGATCGGGCCGCCATCCAGAATCACACCTGTCGCCGACGGTTGACTTTGATCTACCAAATAATTTCCCCCGTTGGAAGACTGCACCGTCGCCACCAGGGTTTCCTGGCTTTCCACATTGATTGCAGTGGTGATCACCTCAACCGCAGGGTTGACAGAAAACGTGGCACTGGTGGCGCCTGCTGGAACTACGACCGTTACAGTCCGGGCCGCAGCATCGTAATTCAGGCCTTGGCCTTCAATGGAGGCGATATCGGCAGCATCGGCAGTGCCAGAAAGTGCAACCACCACACTCAAATCGGTACCACGTGGACGATCCAGCGTCACGGTGTACTGCAACACGGTTGCGTTATCCGCATCCTCCTTCGTTGCCGGAACCGTGCTCAACGCCCCGGCCTCATTCGGGAGATAGGCCACATAAGGCCGTCCCTGCTCATCCTTGGATGTGGTCGCCACGGTAATACCGACAACGGCGGGAGGATCCACAATGACCGTTCCGACGTCTTCACTCGAAGCCGCGTTGCCTGCTGCATCAACGGCTTTGGCCACCACGTGGTAGGTCCCAACCGGCAGTTCAGTGGTTGGCGTGACGCTGTACGCTCCAAGAGCATCCGCTTGTGTAGAAAACACTTGTGTCTGGTTCTTGGCATCCGTCAGCGTCACGGTCAGCGAAATTCCAGGGTCAGCCCCCACCCCCGTAATGGTTGGGGTAGTGTCATAGGTATTGTCGGGCGCGTTCAGTGTTCCGGTTTTGGGCGGTGTGACATCGACCTCATAAGTCTTCTCACCCACAATATTGCCCACATTGCCTGCAGCGTCCTTGGCTTTGACAACGACAGAAACTTTAGGAGTTCCGGCAATGAGGTCGCTGCCGGGAACAGACACCTGAAAATTTCCATTGGCATCCACGACCGTGGCGTATGCCTTTTGATTGACCGTCACGGTCACAGCGTCACCAACCGAATACTCACCCTGAACCGTGCCAGCCAAATCAATATTTCCGGTCGATTCCGTCTGATTAACAATATTGTCAGCGGTGATGGCCCCAAGCATTACTTTTGTGGTGCTGTCATCGGGAGGAATATTGTCCACACTACCAGAATCTTCGCTCGAAGCCATGTTACCTGCCGCATCAACGGCTTTGGCCACCACGCGGTAGGAGCCGGCCGGCAGGTCGGTTGTTGGCGTGATGCTGTACGCTCCATTGGCGTCAGATTGCGTCGAAAAAACCTGTTGCCGCCCCTGGCTATCAGTCAAAACCACGGAAAGCGAGATATTGGGGTCAGCCCCCACACCCGTGATGGTTGGGGTGGTGTCGTTGGTGTTGTCAGGCGCGTTCAGTACTCCAGTTTTAGGAGGTGTGACATCAATTTCATAAGCTTTTTCGGCAGCAATATTTCCGATATTTCCAGCGGCATCCTTGACCTTGACAACAACGGTGATTTTAGGCACTCCAGCCACCAAGTCACTGCCGGATATGGATACTTGAAAATTGCCACTTTCATCAACGACTGTTGCATATGTCTTTTGATTGACTGTCACAGTCACGGCATCTCCAGCCGCATGCTCCCCCTTAACCGCGCCTTTAAAAACAACGCTGCCAGTTGATTCAGCCTGATTAACAATATTATCGGCAGTAACCGCAGCAAGCGTTACTGTAGTTGTGCCACTATTGGGAGGAGTGCTATCGACAAGTCCCGAACCAGAAATTTGCGCCGTTTGTCCTGCCGAATCCGTGGCGATGACGTTGACCTTGAACGCTCCATCCAGAAGCGCCTTGGATGGTGTCGCACTGTAGGTTCCTTGCTGATTGACGATCGCGGTCAGATTCTGAGCATTACCTTGACTATCGGTTATTGATATGGTCAGCCTGGCACCCGCTGTTGCACCTGTACCCGAAATAGCGGGGGTGGAGTCGTTGGTAATTTGAGGCACTTGCAACGTACCCACGGACAAAGGCGGGGGTGGTGCGGGAGAAGGTGGAGCAGGAGGAACCGAGGGTTCTGGGGGAACTGGCGCGGAAGGAGATGGTATTTGGCTGGATGGAGGCGCGCCGGTTTCTTTGCCATTCGACGCCAGAACCGCAAGAGCCGCCACACCAAGAACGGCAGGCAAGCCAACCTCCAAGAATGGCGACGAAACACCGATGGATTGGGAGCTCAGGACGTATGTTTTGGTCGTTTGATCGGGCAATAATGCTGCCGCTTCAAACTGCTGCGCCCCAGAAGGCACATAGGCTTGCAAACTATCACCCAAGCGCCCCGCCACCATTCCATTAGAACTGTAGTAGCCCTCAATGACAAGATCAGGATGGACGACTTCTGATCCTTCAAAAAAAATCAATAAATCATCACCCACTCTGGAAAACACTAACTTTTTCGGTGGCAATTGTGTGGTGGTATCAAGCAATTCATAAACCGCATCTTTCTCGGCAACAACTCGTGCAGCTTTATGAGTTGCCGTATCAATTTTCATGAGATTGCGTGTTGAAGAACCATCATTAATATTCAGCTGAATTGTTTTCGACATCCCTATCTCCTTTTGGCTATGAAACGTATCTGTAGATGCGGGCGCATCATAGCAGCCTCGCCTTGAAATTTAACACTTTCCTACTGGGTTCGTGGTCTTTGCAACATGGCCGCTCAACACGGACCAAGCCTTCACAAGATGCCCAGGCACAGCACGTCGCTCACGCCATGAACAATGTGGCGTGCATCAACCTAGAAACGGCAGTTAACCGCTCGCCATCCTTGGGCAACCGGCATGAGCACGGACTTTCACAGCTTCGATCACATTCACCCGTTGGGTGAGCGCGCTATGCACCCGATCGCACCGCGCTGGCTCGCTGCCCAAGCCGCGTTGCTCGTCCTTGCAGGCACCAGCCTGCCGCGTCCTCGCGTCTTGCCTGGCACGCCCATCACGGCACGCTTGGGCGCATCCAACTGCCGTTTCTAGGTTCAATGAAAATCCCGGCTCGTCGTCAGGCCGGCGATGCGCCCCAGCAGCGGCGTCAGGTCGACAAAGCGCCGCGCGATCAGGTGGCGCACGTGGCCGTCGCTGTCCCGCCCCTGTTGCCATTCGCCCTGCACGGCCAGCAGGCGCGAGCGCAGCAAGGCGTTGCGCTGGGCTTCGTCCTCGCGCACGCTTTTCCAGACGATGACGTTGACGGGGCCGGTTTCGTCCTCCAGCGTGACGAAGATGGTGCCCTTGGCCGTGCCCGGCTGCTGGCGGCCGATGACGATGCCGCAGGCGCGCACCTGTTCGCCGTGCCGGGCTGATTTCAGTTCATCGGCGGTTCGCAGGCGCCAGCGGGCCAGGCGCGGGCGCAGCAAGGCCAGCGGGTGGCGCCGCAGCGTCAGGCCGAGCGCGGCGTAGTCGTGCACGATTTCTTCGCCCTCGGGCGCGGCGGGCAGCATGAGCGGCATCTCGTCGATGGGCGCATCGCGCAGCAGCCCGGGCTGCGGCTTCAGGGCCGCGCCTTGCCACACTTGCTGGCGGCGATGGCCGGCCAGGTTCAGCAGCGCATCGGCGGCGGCCAAGGCGTTCAGGTCATGCGTGTCGAGACGCGCGCGGCGCGCCAGATCGCCGACGCTGGCAAAGGCACGCTGCGCGCGTGCCTGCGTGACGCGCTCGGCAGCGTGCTCATTGAATGACTTGACCAGGCGCAGACCCAGGCGGACGGCGGGGCGCGCGGAGGCCGCCAGGCCACGATCCGGTGGCCCCGACGCCGCCTCCAGCGCGCAATCCCATTCGCTTACCGTCACGTCGGGCGGCAGCACGGTCACGCCGTGCCGCTTCGCGTCCTGGATCAACTGCGCGGGGCCGTAGAAGCCCATCGGCTGCGAGTTGAGCATGGCCGCCAAGAAGGCCTCGGGCTCGTGGCGCTTGAGCCAGCTGCTTTCATACGCGATCAGGGCAAAGCTGTAGGCGTGGCTTTCGGGAAAGCCATATTCGCCAAAGCCGAGGATCTGCTTGAAGATGCGGTCGGCGAAGCCGGCTGAGTAGCCCCGCTGGCGCATGCCGTCCTTCAGTTCGTCCTCGAACTGGTGCACGCCGCCCTTGCGCTTCCACGCGGCCATGGAGCGGCGCAACTGGTCGGCCCGCTCGGGCGAGAAGCCGGCGGCGATGATGGCGATTTCCATCACCTGCTCCTGGAAGATCGGCACGCCCAGCGTACGCGCCAGCGCTTTTTTCAGCGCCGGTTCGGTGCCGGGCGGCTCCAGCGACGAGCGTTCGCATTCGTAGCTTCCGTCACGCGCAAAGCGCTCGCGCGCCTTCAGGTACGGATGCACCATGCCGCCACTGATGGGGCCGGGGCGCACGATGGCGACCTCGACCACCAGGTCGTAGAAGCGTTCGGGTTTCAGGCGCGGCAGCATGCTCATTTGCGCGCGGCTTTCGATCTGGAAGGTGCCCACGGTGTCGGCGCGCTGGATCATCCGGTAGGTGGCCGCGTCTTCGCGCGGGATGTCGGCGCGCGTCATGCGCTGGCCCCGCCGCCGCGACACCATGTGCAGGCAGCGCCGCATGGCCGTCAGCATGCCCAGCGCCAGCACGTCCACCTTCAGCATGCCCAGCGCCTCCAGGTCGTCCTTGTCCCACTGGATGACCTGGCGATCGGCCATGGCCGTGTTTTCAACCGGCACCAGCCGCGTCAGCGGCGTCTCGGTCAGCACGAAGCCGCCCACGTGCTGGCTCAGGTGGCGCGGCGCGCCACGCAACTGACCGGCCAGCGCCAGCCACAGCCGCACCTGCGCGGGCGTGATGCGCGCGCCCACGTCGCGGGCCAGCGCGCCCAGGCGGTGCGCGGCCAGGCCATCGTCGAACCAGTGGTGGTCCTTGGCGAAGGCGTCGATCAGCGCTTCATCCACGCCCAGCGCCTTGCCCACGTCGCGCAGCGCGCTGCGCCTGCGGTAGCAGATCACCGTGGCGGCCAGCGCGGCGCGCTCGCGGCCGTATTTGCGGTAGATGTACTGGATGACTTCCTCGCGCCGCTCATGCTCGAAGTCGACGTCGATGTCGGGCGGCTCATGGCGGCGCTCGCGGCTGATGAAGCGCTCCAGCAGCGGGTGCGAATGGCGCGGGTCGGCCTCGGTGATGCCCAGGCAGTAGCACACCACCGAGTTGGCCGCCGAACCGCGGCCCTGGCACAGAATGCCCCGCCCGCGCGCCCAGCGCACGATGTCGTGCACGGTGAGAAAGAACATCTCGTAGCGGCAGAACGCGATGAGGGCCAGCTCCTTGGCGATGTAGCGCCAGATCCGGAACGGCACGCCCTCGGGGAAACGCCAGCGGGCACCCTCGATGCTCAGGCGGCGCAGGGTTTGCGTGGGTGTCAGCCCCGCGATCACCGCTTCTCGCGGGTAGTTGTAGCGAACCTCTTCCAGCATGAAGCTGCAGCGCCGCGCCACTGCCAGCGTGGCGGCGAGCAGCTCGGGCGGATACACCTCGGCCAGCCGCGCGCGTGGGCGCAGGTGGCGTTCGCCGTTGGCGTGCAGCGCGAAGCCGCAGTCGGCCACTGGCCGGCCAAGGCGGATGGCGGTCATCACGTCGTGAAGGCGCTTGGCGGCACGCGCGTGCAGATGCACGTCGCCAGCGGCGACCAGCGGGCAGCCGGTGGCGGCGCCAAGCTGCTGCAACTGCGCCAGCCACAGGGCATCGTCAACGGCGCCATTCAGCTCGGCCAGCAGATGGATTTTTGAATCGAATCGGGCTTCAGCTCTTGACGGGCAAGCGTTAACAGCTATCCATTCAAGAGCATTTTGGTTTCGGCATGGCGCCCAGAGCAGTTCGCAGCCTTGCAGCGCGGCCAGGGCACCCGCCAGCGGCGGCAGGCGGTACCGCCCCTTGTCGGCGGCGCGGCGCGCGTGGGTGATGAACTCGCACAGGTTGCCCCAGCCGGGCAGGTCGCGCGCGATGGCGACCAGCGTGCCCCGCCCTTCGAAACGGAACTCGCTGCCGTAAAGCAGCCTGAGCGGCGCCTGCACGCCCAGCGCCGTGCGCGCGGCGTGCAGGCGTCGCGGCTCATCATCAGCCTCGCCCGCCGCCAGCGCACGCTGGCAGTCGCCCAGCTCCTTCCACGCGCGCACCACGCCGGCCACCGAGCATTCGTCGGTGATGGTCAGCGCCGTGTAGCCCAGCGCCCAGGCGCGGCGCACCAGGTCTTCGGGGCTGCTGGCGCCGCGCTGAAAGCTGTAGTGCGTCAGGCAGTGCAGTTCAGCATACGGCGGCGGCGCGGGCGCGGCTGCCGCCCGGCGCGGCGGGTGCGGCAGCACGTGGATGGTGGCGCCCTGGCGCGGCTCAGGCATACAGACCCTGCAGAAACCAGCGCGGCGTGGCATTTGCCCCCTGCCGCGCCGCCGTGGCGCGTTCACGGTAGATCCACAGCAGCCCGGCGGCGGCGTTCTGGGCGATGTAGTAGTCGCGCGCGGCGCCACTGCCTTCAGACGCGCTGTCATCAGCGCACCACCAGCCGGTTTCGATGCGGTGCGGCCCCGCCAGCAGGCGCAGCGGGCCATGATGGCAGGGCTGACCATCGGGCTGCACGCCCAGCGGCAGCGGCTCGCGCAGCAGCCAGGTGGGTGCCAGGGCATCGACCAGACAGGTGGGCGAAGCACGTCGGCTTTGCTCCCCCGCTCCTTTGGGGAGAGGGCGGGGGTGAGGGGCCGGCCGCACGGCCCCCTGCCCGACCCGCCACCCCTGCATGCATTCCGGCCGATGGTCGGCGCGCAGCGTGGGGGCCAGCACGCTGCCCGGCCCCAGGCGCGCGCCGACACGCTCGACAAACACGTGCAGCGCATCGCCCGCGCGCTGGTCCTCGGGCAGAAAACTGGCGGCTTCCGCCGCCCAGGGCGCGGTGTCGACCGAGCGCAGGCGCAAATGCACGGCGGGCGCCAGCAGCGGCGTGCGCGCCAGCCGCTCGGCCAGCAGGCGGCGCAGGTGCGCCATGGCCTGGGCGGGTTCGGCGGTGCGGATGACGAGCGACTGCGTGGACGGCAGCGCGCCGCCGTTCAAGCGCTTCAGGTCCAGCCGCCATTCCAGCTCGAACGCAAGCACGCCCAGCTGGCGCGCGCGCAGCCACAGCCGCAGCGAGGCGAGCAGGCGGTTGGCCGCCCACATCAGCGCGGGTGCATCGCCCACCCGCGCGGGCAACTCCAGTTGCTGGTCGAACACCTCGGGCAGCGTGAGCCAGCGGTGGCCCTCGGGCGCCAGGCCCCAGGCGATGTCGAGCGCACGGCGCAGCCCGGTGCCAAAGCGCCGCACCATCGGCCCACGCGGCAGCGCATGCACCTCGCCCCAGGTGCGCAAACCCAGGCGCGCCAGCAACGGCAAGTGCGCCCGCGCGGCGCTGAGCGTGTGCAGCGGCAGCGCGGCGGGGCAGCCGCTGGGAATGGGCTGGCCCTGCACACGCAGGCGCAGCAATGCCAATGCTATGACTCCGATAGCTGCTTGCGCTGACTGAATGGTGACTGGCGCCGGATTGGATGCATGCATGCGGCGCAGCAGCGCCTGCGGCCCACCCCACAGGCGCAGGCTGGTGGAGACTTCGAGCAGCAGTGCCTCGTCGACCCAGGCCACGCGCGGCGTGAACTGCAGCGCCCACCAGCCCAGCGCTTGGGGGCTGGGCATGGTGTCGGCCAAGGCGCCACCGGGCGGCTCGGCCTCAGGCAGCCACTGCAAGGCGATCCAGTACATGGCCTTGGTCCTGATCGTCATCGCCCACGGGCACGCCGAAAGGCAGCACGTGGCCGCCCGCGGCCACCGCGCCGCGCCGCAGTTGGGCGCTGGCCGCCAGCAGCGCGCGCAGCCCTTCGGCATGCGCCGGCAGCGGCACGGGCGCAGCCAGCGGCGGGCCGCGGCGCTTGAGGATGTCGACGTGCAGCGCCGGGGCATCGCCGTCCTGCCGCCCCGCCGCTACCGCCACCCGCAAGCGCAGCAACGCGGGCGATGCGGCATTGGCCGCGCCCTCGGGCCGCAGGGCGAACAGCAGGCTGTCGGCACGCTGCGCCGCCGCCAGGTGCAGCCGGCGCAGCTCGACCGGGCGGGCGCGCGGCAGCCAGGCCAGCACGGCGACCACGTCGGCGCAGCGCAGCGCCTGCTCGGTGGCCCACAACTGGCCCGCTGGCGTGCCCGCGCGCACCCACAGCAGCGCCGCCGCTGGCAGCCCGCCCGCCGCCAGCGCGGGGGCAAAAGGCTCGTGCGGCGGGTTGACCAGCACCACCGCCCCACCGCTGGCCTGCTGGCGCGCCGCCGCCGCCGGCAGCAGCAGCGACCAGATGGGGGTATCGGGCGTGGGCTGCAGCAGCTCGGTCAGCGCGCCCAGCGGCCAGCCGCCGCCGGGCAGTTGGGCATCCAGCGCGGCGTGGCCGCTGGTGACGGTGCGCCCTGCTCCGCCAGTCAGCTCATCGGCATGCCAGACGCCCGCATGCATGCCCACCAGCGCGTGCGCACGGGCGGTGCGCGGCGGCTTGGTCAAGGCAGGGGAAATGGTGGTGAGGCTCATGATTAAACTGTATTTTTATACAGTATTTAAACTGTTTTGGCGGTGCCTGACAAGCTCTTTGCGCCCCCGGCCACCCGCGCTGGCCCCGCCTGCACGGCGCGCTACAGAGGCTGAAGCACGGCGCCACGCAAGGTCATGGCGGCGGCGATCAACTTGCCGTGGCACGGAAGCAGGAAGCCGACTCCGGCAACGCCATGAAGTCAGCGGCACGCGCGGGCTGGCCGCCGGGCACATCGGCCACAATCGCCCCTCACCCGGTATTTGCTGACATGACCCGCCCCATCCGCCACCAATACGAAGATTTCATGCGCCACGTGCACGAGCACGGCGTGCCCAAGGCCGACCGTACGGGCACGGGCACGAAAAGTGTGTTTGGCTACCAGATGCGCTTCGATCTGAACGAGGGCTTTCCGCTGGTCACCACCAAGAAAGTGCACCTCAAAAGCATCATTTATGAGCTGCTGTGGTTCCTCACCGGCTCCAGCAACAACAACTGGCTGCGCGAGCGTGGCGTGACCATCTGGGACGAATGGGCCAAGCCCGATGGCGACCTGGGCCCCGTGTACGGCGTGCAGTGGCGCAGTTGGCCCAAGGCCGACGGCACGCACATCGACCAGATCGCTCAGGTGGTGAACACGCTCAAGACCAACCCCGATTCGCGCCGCATCATCGTGAGCGCCTGGAACGTGGCCGAACTCGACCAGATGGCGCTGATGCCCTGCCATGCGTTCTTCCAGTTCTACGTGGCCGATGGCAAGTTGAGCTGCCAGCTTTATCAACGATCTGCCGACATTTTCCTCGGCGTGCCCTTCAACATCGCCAGCTACGCGCTGCTGACGCACATGCTGGCGCAGCAGTGTGATCTGGCCGTGGGCGATTTCATCTGGACCGGCGGTGATTGCCACATCTACAGCAACCATGAGCAGCAGGTGAAGGAGCAGCTCAGCCGCACGCCCTTCCCTTACCCCACGCTCACCATCCGCCGCCGCCCACCGTCGATCTTCGATTACGAATTCGACGATTTCGAGGTGCAGGACTATCAGTACCACGCGGCCATCAAGGCGCCGGTGGCGGTATGAACGAGGTGCATCGCCGCCCCCGCATCGGCCTGATCTGGGCACAGGCGTGTGGTGGCGTCATCGGCAAGGACGGCGTGATGCCCTGGCACCTGCCGGAAGACCTGGCGCACTTCAAGCGCACCACGCTGAGCCATCCGGTCATCATGGGGCGGCGTACCTGGGATTCGATTCCGCCGAAGTTCCGCCCCCTGCCGGGGCGCCGCAACATCGTGGTAACGCGGCAAGTAAACTGGAATGAAATTGGCGCCACGCCCGCGTCCAATCTTCAAGCAGCGCTACAAAAATGCGAGGATTCCGACCAAGTCTGGGTGATCGGCGGCGCACAGATCTACGCCCAGGCCCTGCCCCTGGCCGATGAACTGGTGGTGACCGAGATCGACGCCGATTTCGACGGTGATGCCTTCGCCCCCACCATCGGCCCCGAATGGCGCGAGGTGGCGCGCGAGGCGCACCGCGCGGCGAATGGATTGGCGTTCAGCTTCGTGCGGTACGTGAACACCGAGACGGCTTGAGTGGACAGCCCTCCTCCACCGCCCTGCCTCTGTCAATGGATTCCATTTCCACTTCAAGGCGCTCATAACCGTCATCCCGGCGAAGGCCGGGATCCATGTTTTTCTACACAAGCCGTCTGGATTCCGGCCTGCGCCGGAATGACGAGATATGGCAGCTTTGATCTGGAATTGGAATGAAGCCAGCGGCGGCGCGCTAGTGTGCTGTCCCGCAAATATTGACGTTTTCAAAAATCACGACAACGCGGGCCATCAAAAAAATCCCCTCACATACCCTCGTCATTGCGGCGAAAGCCGCCATCCATGGGGCGTCACCTTGACACGGTGTTGACCTGCGGACACCATGTAGATTGCGGCTTTCGCCGCAATGACGGGAAAGGGTCACACTACTCATCAAACTGCCCCACATCCGGCGGCTCATGGCTGAGCACGAAGGCAATGAATTGTTCTTCCATGGCGTCACATTCATTCAACGCCCTCAGCTTCGCCATTCGCTGCGTCTCCGCACGGTACCGCGCCGCCAACCGCGGTACGCGGGGCGAGCGGTTCATCCAGGCAAAGAACAACGTGCCGACTGAACCGTAATCAAAATGGGAACTCTCGGGATCGCCTGACCAAGCGGGCAAATAGCGCTTGATCTCGCCACTGTCCATCAGGGCGTTGAGCGCTTTCGGCGTCAAGTAATCGTTCATTAGGGGCACGACCTGCCGGCGCAGTCTGTCCACGATATGCCGACGGTCGGCGAAGGTGTCTATCGGTAAATTATTAAGGTGCCGTCCTTCGATGTCAGACCAGGAAGCCCCCAGCGATTTCAACCCCCCCCCGCCAGGGACGGTTTCCATGGATGTTCGCGATGCTCAAATTCTTGCACGCTTCAGGGTAGCGGGCCTTCAAGTCCCTGACGGCCTCATCGAAAGCGTCATGCAGCACCATGGCCGCTATTGGGCCGGCCGCTTCAATCCCATACATGTGATCGCCCCAGACCTCCCTGCTCGAAAGAGAAATCTTCTGCCTGACACCCTGCGCAGGAAACGCCCGCTCACCCGCGATGCCGCCCGATTCTCCTTCTACCGTCCATCCCTCAGGCTCCAGCACGCCACGCACCTGGGCCAGCAGGTCCTTCATCATCTCGCCCAGCGTCACCGGCCGCGGCTCATGCCGCACTTGCTGCACGAAACTCGCCCACTCGGCGGCCTTGGCCTGGGGCAGCACCGTGCCCTGGGGCCGCAGCAGGCTGGGGGGCAGCCACAGCCAGCCCTCGCTGTCTTCGAAGGCCACCAGGCCGGCCTGCTGCGCGGCCTCGACCATCGCCACGAACAGGTGCAGCCCCCCGTCGGCCGGCAGGCGCAGGCTGAGCCGGGCGACGTCGAGGTGGTCCAGCGCACGCAGCGGGCAACCGTCCCACACCGGCACGCGCGGGTCGTCGGGGCCGGTGAGGGTCTGCTCGCTCGGCCAGTCTTTCAGCAACGCGGTCAGAAAGGCGCGGAACTTGGGCTCCGGCGGCGCCGGCTCGTCGGCCAGGCGCAGGCACATTTCGGCAGCTTGCGCCAGCGTCCTGGGTTTGCTGCCGGGGCGGTCGGGGTTCCAGAAGTGGAGGGTGGGGTCGCTCATCAGTCAAACCTCATTGATTGCCATGTAAGTCATATCCAGCCGATGGCCGGCGCAACGTTTGCGCATCATCGCGTGGCCGGTGCAACCTCGGGCCTTCCTTGCCAATCCTTCTGCGCCTCGGCCGCCGATGTGGCCAACAGGGATTTGTCCTTCTCATTGACCTTCCACGCACCAGTCAGTGGATGTGACGGGCGGTTGCCATAGGCCAGTCCCGCGCACTGCGCCGTATAGACAAAGCAATGACGGGTGCCAAGCTGGTCCGCGCATTGCTGCAGCGCCGTGTCTTCCGCCCGCCTGGGTTCCGGGTCGGTGGCGGTGAAGTATTGCGGCTGGCCCTTGACCTTGGCAAAGGCCACCGCACCGCAGGTGTCGGCATAGGTGTGCGCTACACGGCACGTGCTCAGCCCAGCCGCATGGCAGGAATCCATCATCACGCGTTCCGCATCCTTGGGATTGATGAAGTCCTTGCTGGTGGAGATGAAGGCAAACCGATCCAGCACGATTTGCGTTTCGTGCAGCCTGACGTTCTGGCGCTGCAGCATGGCGCTGACCAATTGAGCGTTGTCCCCAGGCAGCCAGCCGTGCGAGCCTTCACCTTCCTGTCTGGAGCTGGTGTTTTGCGGAACAACCTGCCAATAGGCGATGGTGCAGCCTGGGCTGCCGCATTGCCGCAGCGCGGCTTGTTTGGCCTCGTCCAACTCTTGTGCGGTGGCCCATGCACTGTGGCCATTCTGGCTGTTCCACGCCAGCGCCAGGGCGCCTCCGCTGACAGTGGCGACGATGCTGCATTTGCCGAATGGCTTGGCCGCTTCGCATTCGGCAATGGCCTTGGGTTTGGTTGAAAGCTGGTTGGACAGCAGACCGGCCGAAGCAATCCACCCGCCATAAGCCATGCCATATTCATCCATCGCCAGAGCACCGTAGTAACTGTAGCTTGGCGGCCTGTATACCGGCGCTGCCGCGGCGGCCTCTTTATTTCTCTGGATTTGCCGGTTCAGGCCGTCAGCCAGCCATGGATCAATGGGCTGCGCCCATGAAACCCCGCTTCCAATCACCCAAAGGATGAAAACAGCCATGGTTCTGGTCAAACTTTCCATTTCTCTTCCTTTTCAATTCGAATTATTGACAGTTTCGTAATTCAGGACAAGCACATGTAATACCTTCTTTTCATCCCGTCATCGCAGCGAAGGCCGCAATCCACACGGTGTCCGCGAGTCAACACCGTGTCAAGGTAGACGCCCCCATGGATTGCGGCCTTCGCCGCAATGACGATGGAAATGTGAGGGGGTTTTTCTGATGGCCCTTGCTGTCGTGATGATTGAACCTATTGAGCAACCCAACCCCGCCAGCAGGGCCGGTGTACCTGAAGAAAATCAATGACTTACAAAACGTTTTCTTGAGAGAGTTTCGTAATTCAGGACAAGCCTATGCCATGCCATCACCTCATCCCGTCATTGCGGCGAAGGCCGCAATCCACACGGTGTCCGTGGGTCAACACCGTGTCAAGGTGGCGCTCCATGGATTGCGGCCTTCGCCGCAATGACGAGGGCATGTGAGGGGGTTTTCTGATGGCCCGCGCTGTCGTGATTTTTGAAAATATCAATAGAAACGGCAGTTGACCGCTCGCCATCCTCGGGCAACCCGCATGAACGCTGGCTTTCACGGCTCCGATCACGTTCACCGGTTGGGTGAGAGCGCTATGCACCCGATCGCACCGCGCTGGCCGCGCCATGGCACATTGCGCTTGATGCACGGAGCCGGTGCCCTGCAACACCGATCAGCCGGTTGAACTGGTCAAGCGTTCATCCTGTCGCGGCCCGTTTCCATGCCTCGCTCGCCGCTTGCGCGTCCCCGCGTTGCTCCGCCAGCTCCGCCAGCGCGCGCCAGGCATGACGGCGCAGGTCTTCGTCACTGAGCGAGCGGGTGGCTTGCGCCAGCAGCATCTGCGCCCTGCCCCACAGGCCGCGGTGCAGGCAGGCCATGCCGGCCAGGTATTGCAAGGTGGCGTCGCGCGGGTTCGCCTGGGCGGCGGCTTCCAGACGGGCCAGCCATTGCTGATCCGATGGCTCGCCGGTGGCAAGCAGACCGGCCTGCAGCACACGCGCCAAGCGCACGCGCTGGACGTTGCCAAAGGATTCGGGCAGCGCCACCATTTCATCCCACGCCGGGCGCAGCCATTCGCGCGCCATGGCATGGGCGCCACCCAGGTCCAGCAGGCGCTGGGCGGCGCGCAGGGCCAGGTCGGGCTTGGCGCGTTCGACCGGGTCGAGCGATTCCCACACGGCCTGCAATTGGCCGGGGTCGTGGGCCTGGTTGATCAGCTCCGCCGCCAGGCTGCGCGACAGGCTGCGCGCGGCGTCGGGCGAGAAGGCGCGGTGCTTGGCCAGCAGGCGCGCGGTGTCCATGGCGTCGGCGATGCGGCCATGCTGGCGCGCGGCCTTGAGCTTGATGCGCAGCGCGGCGGTGCGGCGCTGGGCGCCGGTGGGCAACTCTTCCAGCCGGGCCAGGGCGCTGGCCGGGTCGCGGTCGTTCAGCGCCCAGCGGGCGGCGCGCAGCAGCATGCCTTCACGCAGTTCAGCAGCGGTGCCGGAGCGGGTGGCGGCTTTCAGTGCCTGCTCCAGGTGGGTATCGCGCGTGGCGTGGTCTTGCAGGGCGTGGGCGCTTTCGGCCACCGTCATGTGCGCGAGTGCGCGCAGGGCCGTGGCGTGCGGCGGTGCGTTGCCCGCCTCGACCAGCGCCTGCTCGCGCGCCAGCGCGCCTTCGGCCGCCTTGCGCGCGCGCAGGAAGCGCCCGGCGCTGTACTGCATCATGGCATCGAGCAGCGCGGCGTGCGTGGCGCGCTCGCGCTGCTGCGCGCGCCAGCGGCGCGCCTGGCGCGGCAACTCCAGCGCGGCGGTGAATGCGCGCAGCGCCAGATGCAGCAGCACGAACAGACCCGCCAGCAGCAACAGCACCAGATTGACCGACAAGTCCACCCGGTGCGGCGGCCAGAAGATGGTGACGGTGCCGTCGTTGTCGCCGGCGAACAGCGCCAGCGCCACCGCCGCCGCGAACAATCCCATGAGCCACAGGGCGGCGCGCATGGCGGTTCAACGCTCCCCGGCGGTGGCGTTGGTGGCGGCCACCGCGTTGCCCAAGGCGACCAGGGTGTCGTCCACGCGGGGCAGGTCAGCCGACTTGGTGCTGGCCTGGATTTGCTGCAGCAGCGTGGCGGCGCCCTGGGTGCGGCGCGATGCCGGGTCGAACCAGGTGCCCAGCGCGGTGGAAACCGCCGCCAGGTCGGCGCGCGCCGCCTCGTATTGCCGCGCCAGGATGGCCAAACGCGCGGCCTGCAGGCGCAGCTTGAGGTTTTCGCGCACGAAAAACACTTGCTCGGGCGCCATCATGCTGGCTTCGGGCCGCTCGATACGGCTCACGCGCAACAGGCCTTGCGCCTCGGCTCGCACGTTGTGCCACAGGCGCGCCCACCAGTTCTCGGGCAGGGGTGCCGGGGTGCCACGCAGGCCGCTGCCCATGCTGGCGCGGCCCACGTCGTTGGCGGCGGGCAGGTCGTCGACCTGGCGCAGAAGTTGGTCGATGCGCGACAGCAGGCCAGCGGTATCGGGGATGCTGGCGATTTTCACGCGCTCCAGATCGCGCGTGACGCTGCGCACCACGGGCGCCAGCCGCGGATCGCTGGAACGCGCCAGGCGCCGCTCGGCGGTGCGCAGCGCGGCCAGCAGGGGCTCCACGCTGCCGGTCAACTGGGCCTGCTCCTGCGCCATGCGCACGGCGGCTTCCAGCTCCACCGCTAGGTTTTCATCGCGCGCGCGCGCCACGCTTTGCACCAGGGTGTCGAGCTGGGCGCGATAGGCCACCATGTCGGCCATCTTGGTTTCCAGCGCAGCCACCTTGCCGGACATGTCGCGCGTGGATTCCTCGGCCTGGCGCGCCAGCGTGCGGGCCTCGACCGACTGGTGTCCCGTTTCAGCGGCCTGGCGCGCCAACTGCTCCTGCATGCCGGCCACTTTCTGCCACAGCAGCACGCTCACCGTCAGGCCCACCGCCGCCAGCAGCCATGCGGCCACCAGGCCCGGCTGCACGCCGGCTGGGCGTTCGGCTCGTGACGAGAGCGTGGCGATTTCGGGCTGGGCCACCGCCTCCGGCGCTGGCAAGGCCGGCGGTGCAACCGGCGCGGGTGGCAGCGCGGGGGTCGGCTCGGAGGTCATGCGAGGGATTCTATCGACGCGGCCACCGCCTCCAGCGTGGGGCGCGTGTCGTGCACGGCGCCGAAACCGGCCGCCCGCGCGGCTTCGCCAATGCGCGGGTGCGTGACCAGCGCGCGCGCCGCCGACCAGTCGGTGTCCGGCAGGCACTGCGTCAAATTGGTGATGGCTTCGGAGCTGCTGAACAGCCACAGCGAGCCATCGGCCGCCGCCGCGCGGGCACGGGCCTGCTGGGCGGTATTGAGTTGCGGCGGCAGGCGGCGGTAGGCCGCTACCTGATCCACTTGCGCGCCAGCGGCGGCAAGCTGCGCCACCAGCCAGTCACGCCCCGCCGCCACGCCGTCGGCCCCGCCGCCGCGCACGATGAGCACGCGCGTGCCCGCCCGTACCTGCGGCGCCACGCGCGCCCACAGCGATTCGGAGTCGAACTGCGGCGCGTCGTCGGCGGGCGCGTCGATGCGCTCCAGTGGCCAGCCAGCGCGCAGCAGCGCGGCGGTGGTGCCTGGCCCAGGCGACCACGCTCTTGTATTAAGAGCATCCAGTGCTTGCGGGACGGGCGCAAGAGCCTGATTTGACTGCGAAAACCCATCCACCGCATTGCCGCTGACGAACATCGCCGCGTGGTAATCGGCCAGGCGCGCACGCGCATCGGCCAGGGCGCCGGCCATGGGCTCGGGCACGATGTCGATGAGCGCGAACGGCTCGGCGGCGATACCGCGTTCGGCCAATTGTTGTGTCCAGCGCTCGGCCTCGCGCGCGGGACGGGTCACCAGCACGGGGGGCGGCATGGCGGTCAATGCGCGCCACCGGCGCGCAGATCGGCGGCCACGCGCTCGCCCAGCGCGGCGGCGGCGGCCTGATCGGCCACGTCGGCCTGGCCCTCGGCACGGACCAGGCGCGCATCGCCTTCGGGGTCGCCCCAGGCGGCGCGCAAGTACAGGCGGGCGCCATCCAGCGTGGCGTGTGCGGCCAGCGGCATGGAGCAACTGCCGCCCATGGCGCGGCTGACGGCGCGCTCGGCGGCCACGGCCAGCCAAGTGGCCTGATCGGCCAGCGGGACCAGCGCGCCCACCAGATCGGCGCGGCCCGCCCTGATTTCGATGCCCAGCGCACCCTGCCCGGCGGCGGGCAGCATCTCGTCGGTGCTGAAGATATGGCGGATGCGATCACCCAGGCCCAGGCGCTTGAGGCCCGCCGCCGCCAGCACGATGCCGGCATACTGGCCCTCGTCCAGCTTGCGCAGGCGCGTATCCAGGTTGCCGCGCAGCGGCTCGATGCGCACGTCCGGGCGCTGCATCCTCGATAGCGCCGAGCGCAGCAGTACCGTGCGCCGCAGGCTGGAGGTACCGATCACCGCGCCCTGCGGCAGATCGGCCAGCGTGGCGCAGCCGGCGGACACCCAGGCATCGCGCGGGTCTTCGCGCGCCATCACGCAGGCCAGATCGAAGCCCTCGGGCAAATCCATCGGCACGTCTTTCAGCGAGTGCACGGCGATGTCGGCGCGGCCTTCTTCCAGCGCGGTTTCCAGCTCTTTCACGAACAGGCCCTTGCCACCCACCTTGCTGAGCGTGCGGTCCAGAATCTGGTCGCCGCGCGTGGTCATGCCCAGCAAGGTGACGGCGTGACCACGCTGCTCCAGCAGGGTTTTGACGTACTCGGCCTGCCAAAGGGCCAGGCGGCTTTCACGGGTGGCGATGGTGATGGGCAATGACATGGCGGGGGCGCGCGGCGCGGCAACAAAACATCTGATGGTAACTGGCGCCGCCACGCGCGCCGTGGCCCGCTATTCGCCCAGCGCCTCGCGCACCGCCGCCACCTGGCGGCGCGAGACCATCAGCAGCTCGTCGATGCCCACCAGGCGCACGGCCCAGCCTTCGCCCTCTTCCGCGTCGTGGTGCCGCACCAGCGCGCGGATGGCGTTGCGCGACACCAGCGCATTGCGGTGGATGCGCAGGAAGCGGCCCGGAAACCGCTCCTCCAACTGGTTCAGGCTGCCGTCGAGCAGGTGGCTGGCCTCGGCGGTGCGTACCGTGATGTATTTCAGCTCGGCCTTCAGGTACAGCACCTCGACCACCGGCACGCGCACGGTGCGCCCGCGCTCGGCGATGATCAGCCAGTTGTGGGCCGGCTCGGGCTTTTGAACAGGACCCAGCCGCGCCAGCCGCTCCGCTCTTTGAAGCGCGGCCTGCAAGCGCTCGCGCCGCACGGGCTTGGTGAGGTAGTCCACGGCGTCCACCTCGAAGGCCTGCACCGCGTGCTCGGGATGCGCGGTGACGAACACGACCAGCGGCGGCTGGGGCAGTCCGCTCAGCGCCCGCGCCAGTTGCATGCCGTCACCGCCGGGCATGTGAATGTCGACCAGCGCCACGTCGAACGGCTGGTGCTGGGCCAGCGCCAGCGCCTGCGCGGCGCTGTCGGCCTCGCCGGCGGCCAGCGCCTCGGGTTCGCGGCAATCGCCCAGCAGCGTGCGCAGGCGCGCGCGCGCCAGCGATTCGTCATCCACGATCAGTACGCGCAACGTCATCGCGCCCCCTTGCCCGGCATGGGCACCTCGATGCGGGCCTGATAAATGCCCTTGACCAGCGCGGTGCGAAAACCGCCCTGCAAATCGTGCAGCAGCCGCAGGCGGTCGCGCACGTTGGCCAGCGCGATGCCGTGGCCGCCATGGCCCTGCCCAGCCGGCACGGTGTTGGTGATCTTGATCAGGGCAATCTGTCCCCGCAACTGAGTGGAAATGCGCACCTGCGCGCCGCTGGGACTTGGCTCCACGCCATGCTTGACCGCGTTCTCCACCAGCGGCTGCAGGATGAGCGGCGGCAGGCGCGCCTTGTTCACGCGCTCGTCCAGCGCCCACTCAATGCGCAGGCGCTTGCCAAAACGGGCCTGCTCGATCTCCAGGTAGCGGCGGGCCAGCTCAATCTCCTGCCCCACCGTGGAGCTGTCCCGCTCCTCGGCCAGCGCGTGGCGGAACAGGTCGGCCAGGTCCTCCAGCACGATCTCGGCCTTGGCTGGCTCTTCGCGCACCAGCGCGATGGCGGTGTTGAGCGTGTTGAACAAAAAGTGCGGGCGAATACGCGATTGCAGCTCGGCCAGGCGCGCCGTGGTGGCCGCCGGGGTGCGCCCACGCACCCGCCAGGCCAGCCCCGCCACCATGCCGGCGGCCAGCAACGCGCCGGTACACGCGCTGGCCAGCCAGGGCGGCGATATGGCCATGCCCAGCAGCGCCAGCGTGCCGCACGCATACAGACCCGCCAGTGCCCCCAGCGCCACCCCCGCCGCCATCTGCAGCGGCCAGCGCAGGCGCGCCAGCACCGTCTTGAGACTGCAGGCCACCACCAGCCACAGCAGCGTGGCTGGCAACGCACCGCCGGTCACCAACGCCACGCGTGCCACCCAGTCCGGCGCATCGCCGGCCACGTACAGCAGGCCCACGGCCACGACCACTTCGACAAACAGCACCGCGCGCAGCACCACGCCCACCTGGCAGGCGTCGAACACCAGCACCGGCGCGGGCTGGCGCGGCACACGCGGCAGCATGCGCTCGGAGAAGGTCGATAGAATTTGCGAGTCTTTCACATCCCCCCCTGAGTCGCCCTCGGCACCTTCCCCCCCACGGGGGACGACGCTGGTGACCGGGGAAACCCCGGCCACGGCGTCCTGGCTTGGCCTGCTCCGCGGCCTTCTGAATGGGTGCGTGTCATGCGCTGCGGTAATGGATGAGGAATGCTCCCGGCACAGTTTAGGCGGGCTACCGCCGCGCTTGTCCGCCACACCGTGCCGTCCGTCGCCAGGCGCCAATTTCTTCCTACTTTTACTGCGTATGTCATCCAACCAACTCGACAAGAAATCCGAAGCCTGGTCCGCCCTGTTCTCCGAGCCGATGAGCGAGCTGGTGCAGCGCTACACCGCCAGCGTTTTTTTCGACAAACGGCTGGCCGACGCCGACATCACCGGCAGCCTGGCGCACGCCGACATGCTGGCCGCGCAGGGCATTATTTCGCCCGATGATCTGGCCGCCATCCAGCGCGGCATGGCGCAGATTCGCGCCGAGATCGCCGGTGGCGCCTTCGAATGGAAGCTGGCGCTGGAAGACGTGCACCTAAACATCGAGGCGCGCCTGACGCAATTGGTGGGCGATGCCGGCAAGCGCCTGCACACCGGCCGCAGCCGCAACGACCAGGTCGCCACCGACATCCGCCTGTGGCTGCGCGGCGAGATCGACCTGATCACCGGC
>JAUNUR010000060.1 GCA_030538085.1 Pseudomonadota bacterium
GGGCGCGGCCCAGGCCCAGGTCGATGCGGCCGGGGTACAGCTCGGCCAGCGTGCCGAAGGCCTCGGCCACCACCAGCGGCGCGTGGTTGGGCAGCATCACGCCGCCCGAGCCGACGCGGATTGTTCGCGTGCCGCCAGCAATGTGGCCCACCAGCACGGCGGTGGCCGAGCTGGCGATGCCCGCCATATTGTGGTGCTCGGCCAGCCAGTAGCGGGTGAAGCCCAGGCGTTCGGCGTGCTGCGCGGTCTGCAGCGACACGGCCAGCGCATCGGCCACCGAGTGGCCTTCGCGCACCGGCACCAGGTCGAGCATGGAAAAGGCGATGTCTTTCAGTGCTTTGGTCATGGGGCTATTTTGCGATGAATGGGCCATGCACGCATGGCGGCGAAGGGCCACGACAAAGCTGACATAGTTGCCTTTTTTCTTGCAGACACTGGGTTCGTCATGCGTAAACACGATGGCAAGCGCTACAGTCTAGGTTGATTCGGCGCCCGTCCGCATACGGTGGATTGGGCGCATGTTTGCGTTGTCCATGCTCTCCGTCAGTATCCAAAGCCCCTTGCTCAGACGCGCGCGTCAGGAAGCCAGCTTCCTGGCGTCGTCGATGCTTGACCGCGGTATCGAGGTCACCGTTGCGGTGCTGGAAGAAGCCGAGCGTGCCTCCAAGTCGGTGCCCACGCGGATGTTGCTGGGCGAGGCCATGGCCACGCTGCTCAAGCGCAAGGCCGAATTGCGCGCCGCGTTTCCCGCCCGGCTGGACGAGGCCGTGGCACGGGCGCTGGATGCGGCCCGTGGTGCTGGCGAGGCGCCCGCCCGCCAGGCGGTGAGTCTGGATGAACTGGCGCTGGTCGAGGACACGGAGGTCTCGCGCTTCGTCGAGGCTTCGCGCTTGCAGCAGACGGTCATGCCGGTGGTGGAGGAGCCGCTGGCGCGGCTCGATTCGCTGATGAGCTCGGCGCTGGGCCTGCCCGTGGTGCGGGCCGACCTGAACCCCCTGCGCCCCGACGTGGTGTGCGGGGCTTTGCTGGATCTGCTGGAGGCGGTACCCGAGGAGGCCGAGGTTCGCGCGCAATGGGTGCGCTACATCGCCAAGCCATTCGCGCGTGAGCTCAAGGGGTTGTACGAGGCCGTGGTCAAGCTGCTGGAGGAGCAGGGTGTCGAGGAGGCGCGCTATCGCCTCAAGCTGACCGAAGGTGGCGCCTTGCCCGCCAAGGCGCCAGCGCCCAGGCCCCAGGCACTGGGCGGGCATCGTGAACAGGCCCATGGAGGTGGCCCGGCCGTGGGAGAGGCCATGGCCTCCGACGCCGACCAGTTGCGCCAGCGGCGGGGGCTGTTTCCGCGCATGGGCGACCTGGCCAAGTCGCGGCCCGCCGTGCCGCAGGCGCTGATGCGCGATTTTCTGTATCGCCCGCAGTGGGTGACGGAAAACGACGAACCATTGCCCGCGGCCTACTACGAGGCCGTGCGCGCTCAGGCCGCGGCGGCCCAGCGCATGCAGGCGGGCCGCTACGACGAAATGGCCGCCGCGCGAACCCACGAGCAGGCGCGCGCCATGAGCGTGGTGGACCGGCCGGCGCGGTCGGTGGCGTTGGAGCAGTCGCTGTCGCCCGAGCATTGGGGTGATGCCGGCTCGGCGCTGGAGCGCACCCGCACGCTGATGGAGCTGAAGGCGCAGGCCACGCGCATCAGCCAGGCGCTGGGTCTGGACGCCGTGCGCACCCTGGTCGAGCAAGTGGCGGGCGACGAACGCATGCTGGCGCCCGTGCGCGAGGCCTTCGTGGCCATGGAGCCCGCCCTGTTGCGCATGGCCATGGCCGATCCGCGCTTCTTCGGTGACGATCACCACCCGGCGCGGCGCCTGGTGGAAGGCGTGGCGCAGCGCAGCTTCAAGTACAACGACGAATACGCGACGGATTTCGAGCAGTTCATGGCGCCCGTGCGGCAGGCCGTGCGCGCGCTCAACGCTCAAGCGCGGCCTCAGGCGAGCGACTTCGCCACCCGGCTGCGGGCCATCGAGGAAGAGTGGCGGCATCAGGATGACGCGGAAAAGCAGGTGCACGAGCCGGGCTTGCGCTCCATGCACTTCGCTCAGGAAAGGCAGGCGCTGGCCGACAAGATCGCGTCGGAGTTCGGCCTGCGGTCCGATCTGGACGGTGTGCCGAACATCGTGGTCGATTTCCTGTTCAGGGACTGGTCGCTGGTCATCGCCCACGCGCAGCTGACCGACGACCGGGGTCAGTTGGATCCGGGCGGCTACCTGGCGGTGGTGACCGACCTGCTGTGGAGCGTCAAGCGTGAAGCCGCGCTGCGGCAGCCGGCGCGGCTGTTTCAGGTGGTGCCCGGACTGGTGCAGACCCTGCGCCGGGGGCTGGACATGCTGGGCAAGGAGCCCGAGGAAACCGCCGCCTTTTTCGATGCGCTGATGCGCTACCACGACCCCGTGCTGCGCCTGCGCCGCCTGCGCAGCGCGCGCGACGCCGAAGCCAGCGGACTGATACCCCTGGATGTGACCGATTCGGTACTGGCCAGCCTGCCCGATACCGATGTCGCCCCGCTGGAGCGCCCGCAGCCCCGGGCCGCCGAGCAGCCGTGGCTGGGACGGCACGAGCTGGCCGCGGCCGGCTTCGAAGTGGAGGCCGAATCGGTGGCGGGACCACTCACCGATCTGGATGCGCTGGATGCCGCGCCTGGCATGCCCGGCGATACGGATATGGCCGGCCTTGCCAGCACCCGGCCGCTGTACGACCCAGTCACCGATATCGGCGCGCTCACCGATCTGCCCAGCGATCTGCCGCCACTTGATGAGAGAAGCGGGGCCGCCGTTTCGGAGCCCGCCACTTTGCTGCAAGAAGCGGAAGGCGTGGAAGACGCCGAAGCGCGCACCCGTGCACTGCTGGCGCGCCTGCGCGTGGGCGATTGGGTGGACCTGAAGGTGCGCGGCGGCTGGCGGCGTGCCCAGTTGCAGTGGACCAGCGACAACGGCACGCTGTACATGTTCATCAGCCACGGTGGCCGACCACACAGCATGACCCAGCGCACCTGCGCCAAGCTGATTCGCAACCGCCATCTGCGCCCGGTGGACGCGGGAGCGGTGGTGGACAAGGCATTGCGCCGGCTGGGCGATGCCGCGCGTGAGCCCGAAACGGTATATTGAGATTTTCAAAAATCACGACAGCGCGGGTCATCAGAAAAATCCCCTCACATTCCCTCGTCATTGCGGCGAAAGCCGCAATCCATGGAGCGTTACCTTGACACGGTGTTGACCCGCGGACACCGCGTGGATTGCGGCTTTCGCCGCAATGACGGGATGAGGCGAAGGCATTGCACAGGCTTGTCCTGAATTACGAAACTCGCAATAGGTTCAAGAGCGATTCCAGCTTCCACGCTCGCCAAGCTCATGAAAGGGATGGAACTCCTGAAGCCAGCCCTCGAAGTTCTCATGACACGCGCCGGCGCCGCTACCATGTGGCGATGAGTGCACTTCCTCCCCCCACCATCGAAGCCGAAACCGGCGTTAACCCCATCGCCAGCATCGTCGTGATGCACGGCCTGGGCGCCGACGGCAGTGATTTCGCGCCCTTCGTCCGCGAGATCGACCTGAGTCCCATCGGTCCCGTGCGCTGGCTGTTCCCCAATGCGCCGCAGCAACCGGTGACCATCAACGGCGGCTACGTCATGCCGGCGTGGTTCGACATCCGCCACGACCGCGGTGATGAAGACGAGGCCGGCCTGCGCCGCTCGCAAGCCGCCATCGAGGCGTTGCTGGCACGCGAGAAGGCGCGCGGCGTGCCAGCGCACCGCATCGTGCTGGGCGGCTTCTCGCAAGGCTGCGCGATGGCGCTGCTGACCGGCCTGCGCCATGCCGAGCGCCTGGCCGGCATCGTGGGCATGAGCGGCTACCTGCCGCTGGCCGGCGCGCTGGCGGCCGAGCGCAGCGCCACCAATGCCGATGCGCCCATCTTCCTGGCCCATGGCACGCAGGACGAGATGGTGGCGCTGCCGCGTGCGACGGCCTCGCGCGATGCGCTGCGGGCGCTGGGCTACGCGGTGGACTGGCACGAGTACCCCATGGGCCATTCGGTGTGCGCGCCCGAGGTGCGCGACTTGGCTGCCTGGCTGCAGCGCGTGCTGGAGGCCTGACGGCGTCCTGCACTCGAAGCCACGGTTGGATGACGAAATGACGTCAGCGATGCGCGACGCGCTTCGGACCCAATGGCCGTCATGGCGGCTCAGCCGTCATCATCGAAGCGCAGCGAGGTCATTTCGTCATCGCGTCGAGCACGAACAGCCGTCGGCTTGATAGCGGGACGTCAAGCGCCGGTGTCCGACAGACGCGCGGCGGCGCGCTGGGCATGATCGCCTCCCATGCACACGCTCTGGAAATACCTTAGGCCGCAATGGCGCCTGGCCCTGCTGGCGCTGGCGCTGGCGGCCACCAGCCAGGTGCTGGCGCTCATCGACCCGATCATCTTCGGCAAGCTGATCGACGGCTATGCCACGCAGAGGGGCGCCAAACCCGACGATGAACTGGTGCGCGGCGCATTGCTGCTGCTGGCGCTGGCCGTGGGTGTGGCGCTGGCATCGCGCGCGGCGCGGGCGCTGCAGGACTACGTGGTGCGCATGTTGGTGCAGCGCTTCGGCACGCGGATCTTCAACGACGGCCTGCGCCAGACCATGCGCCTGAACTTCCAGGAGTACGAGGACGAGCGCAGTGGCGAGACGCTGGCGCTGCTGATGCGCGTGCGTCAGCATTCAGAGCGCTTCATCAACGCCTTCATCAACGTGCTGTTCGCCTCGCTGATCGGCATGGCGTTTCTGCTGTGGTACGCGGTGACCAAGACCTGGCTGCTGGTGCCGGTGTTCCTGATCGGGCTGGTGCTGTTGGGCGGGTTGTCGGGGCTGCTCAGCCGGCAGATCCGCAGCCAGCAGCGCAGCATCAACCGCGAGACGACCAAGAACGCCGGCTTCATCACCGAGAGCCTGCGCAACGTGGTGCTGATCAAGAGCCTGGGCCTGACGTTCCGCGAAATCCGCCGCATGCAGGCCAAGACGGAGGAGATATTCGAGCTGGAAATGGCCAAGGTGCGGCGTATCCGCTGGCTGAGTTTTCTGCAGGGCAGCACGCTGAGTCTGCTCAAACTGTCGGTGCTGTTCGCGCTGCTGTGGCTGATCTTCCGTGACGTGCTGACCACGGGCGAGTTGATTGCCATGCAGTTCATCTCGGTCGCCATACTGGCGCCGCTGCAGGAGCTGGGCACCATCATCCTGGCCTGGCGCGAGGCGGCGTCGTCGCTCGCCAACTTCGAGGAGCTGATGGCCAAGCCGGTGGAAAAGCGCCCGCCCGACGCCGTGCCGCTGGGGCCGATTGAATCATTGCGGCTCGATAACGTGGTGTTCCACCACCGCGGCGCGACTGAAAACTCCATCGACGGCGTGAGCTTTGCCGCGCGGCGCGGCGACACGCTGGCCTTCGTCGGGCCGTCGGGCTCGGGCAAGTCCACGCTGGTCAAGCTGCTGCTGGGCCTGTACCGGCCCGACAGCGGCGCCGTGCTGTTCAACGAGATCGACGCGCGCCGCCTGCGCTACAACGAGGCGCGGCGCCAGGTCGGCTACGTGACGCAGGAGACTACGCTGTTCGCCGGCACGGTGCGCGAGAACATGCAGTTCGTGCGGCCCGACGCGACGGACGGGCAGATCATGAGCGCGCTGCGGCAAGCGCAGGCGGCAGCGCTGATCGCGCGGCTGCCACAAGGGCTGGACACGCTGGTGGGCGAGTCGGGCTACAAGCTGTCGGGCGGCGAGCGCCAGCGCTTGTCGATTGCCCGCGCGCTGCTGCGCGAGCCGCGCCTGCTGATCTTCGACGAGGCGACGTCGGCCCTCGATTCACTGACCGAGCAGCAGGTGACGGAGACGGTGCGCGAGATTTCGCAGCAGGCCACGCAGATCAGCATCCTGATCGCGCACCGGCTGTCGACGGTGATGCACGCTGATGTGATCCATGTGCTGGAGCGTGGCCGCATCGTCGAGAGCGGCACGCACGACGCGCTGGTGGCGCAGCGCGGCCTGTACTACGCCATGTGGCGCCAGCAAATCGGCGAGCGCGAGAGCGGGGCGGAGATTGAGAGGCGCAGCCAGGCTGCCCGCCAGAGCGCACCAGATGAGGGGCCAGAGCTGCCGCCGGTGTAATGCACAACGCATGCGGCTGCGCCGCCAGGGTCGCAGGTCACTATGTTTTCAATAGTGGGTTGCGCTTGCTGCGCCTTGATTTCAAGAGAAAACGATCTGAAATCAGCTTGTAGCAAGCGCAAGCAGCTATGGTTTTTGTGGGAGCGGGCTTGCCCGCGATGGGGCCGTGGCACGGGGCGGCGTGTTGCATGGCGGCCAAGGCCGCTCCTACAGGCTCAGAGAGTTTTTGAGTTTCCGTGCCCGTCCAATAATCGCCAGCAGCTTTTCTTTTTTTGACGCATCAACGCAGTGCGCCCTGCTCGCGCAGCAGTCTGAAGCCGCCCAGCACGTGGCGCGACTCTGGCGTGTTGTAGTTGCGGTAGGCCACCCGTGCATACAGCGGCCAGCTGTGCCACGAGCCACCGCGGCGCACGCGCACCTCGCCGCTGGCCGGGCCTTGCGGATCGACCCCGGATGAGTGCGCGTAGGCGGCCTCGTCGTACCAGTCGGCCACCCACTCCCACACGTTGCCGATCATGTCGTACAGCCCGAAGGCGTTGGGCGCGAAGCTGCCCACCGGCGCGGTGAAGGCATGGCCGTCGCTGCCCGTGCCCGCCTGCTCGCGCCAGCGCGGCCAGCGCAGCGCGGCTTCGCGGTCGAAGGTGTTGGCGGTGGTCAGCAGCACGTCGGGGTTGTCGCCAGCGGGGAAGCGCGTGCGCGTGCCGCCCCTCGCGGCGTATTCCCATTCGGCCTCGGTGGGCAGGCGGTAGGTCACGCCCTCGCGCTCGCTCAGCCACTTCGCCATCGCCATGGCGTCGTTCCAGGTGACGTTGATCACGGGGTGGTTGTCGGTCTGCGTGAAGCCCGGATTGGCCCAGGAGTAACCCGGGTTGCGGCCCTCGAACAGGTCGGCGCGCTCGGTGTGCACCGGCTCGTAATTGGGGTAGAAGCCGTAGCCGCCCGTGCCGTCGCGCACTGATTCGGGCACGTAGCCGCTGGCCGCCACGAACTGGCGGAACTGGCCTACCGTGACCTCGTGAGCGCCCAGCCAGAAATCGCGCGTGATGCGCACGCGGTGCACCGGTGCCTCGTCCGCCAGATCGGCCAGACGCTTGGGGTCGGCGTGCGGAAAGGCCTCGGCCAGCACCTTCGGTGACTCATCGCTGCCCATCATGAATTCGCCCGCCGGCACGCGCACGAAATGCATGCCAATGCCATCGCTGAACGTGGCCGAGGACCGATCCACAGCCGCTGGCGAAAAGCCGGGCAGGGCAGCGCAGGCGCTCAACAGCAGGGCGGCCGCCAGCGGGGCAAGGCAGGCATGCCAGCGGTGCGGAGCGCGTGGGAGTGAAGACGACATGGAAGGTGCTCGCAGGAGGTGGCGCCATGGTGGCGCCGGACGAAAACGGGCAGTGAAGCGGCAAGTATCAGGCATCCAGAAACAGCGCTGGATCGACCGATGCACGGTTCAGGCTCACCGTCCAGTGCAGGTGCGGGCCGGTCACGCGGCCCGTGGCGCCCACGGCGCCCAGGCGCTGGCCCGTCGCCAGGCTGTCACCCACCTGGCAGTCGATGCGGCTCAGGTGGCACATCATCGACAGCAGGCCGCCGCCGTGGTCCAGCCATGCTGTCTGGCCGTTGAAAAAGTAGTCGCCGATGTCGATCACCGTGCCGGGCAAGGGCGCCACCACCGGTGTGCCGGTGGGCGCGGCGATGTCCATGCCACTGTGCGGGTTGCGCGGCTGGCCGTTGAAGAAGCGCCGCAGTCCGAACGAGCTGGAGCGCCGCCCCGCGCACGGCGGCTGCATGCGCAACGCACCTGCGGGCGGGGCGCTGAAGGTGGCGATGACGCCCTGCTGGTGCGCTCGCTCGCGTTCGTGCCGCGCCAGATCCTCGGGCGCCAGGTCGACGGTGCGTGGCGACACTTTCAGGTGCTGCTCGGTATAGCGCTTTGGAGTGATGACGTAGCCGATATGGCGCTCGGCGCCCGTGGGCGTGATCAGCCGGATGCGCTCCTCGCCCGGCGTGGCCGCGAGCGGGATGCCAACCAGTGCCGTCCACGCAATGGGGTCGCCCATGACCAGCAAGGGCGTGTCACCGGAGAAAGCCCGGGGCCGCTCGGGCGCGTGACCCAGTTCGACGCGAGCCACGCCGCCAGGCACCGTGGCTGCACGCGGAAAAACCTCAGCCAGCACTGGAGCCTGTGCGTGTGCCAGCCCGGTCACCCCCCAAGCGAGGGACGCCATCGCGGCGCGGCGCGAGATCGTTGGTGAAAGAGTTGAGTCGCGGTGGTGAAAAAACAATGCTCTTCCTTGTGCTATAGGCGTGGGCAGCTATAAATCATATAGCTTGACCCGCGGCCTTCCAATTTGGGGTGGCGCACAGATGTAGCAAAATGTGCCCTCTTGGAGCCATCACGGTTGGCAAGCGCGCTTGGCTTGATGTCCATCAAGACGAAGTGGCGGGTGCTGGCCCATAGTGACCGGTAATTTTTCACAATCAACATCAATAGCAGGGCAACTACATGGCGACTCTCAACTGGACACCGGATCTGGATACCGGCATTGCCGAGATCGACAAGCAGCACCGCCGCATCGTCGACTACATCAACCGGCTGAACGAACTGCGCCAGATTCAACCACCAGACCGCGAAGGCCTGGGCGAGGTGATTGGCGAAATGGTCGACTACACCATGTCGCACTTCGCGTTCGAGGAAAGCCTGATGGAGAGCGCCGGTTACCTGTTCTCGGTGCCCCACAAGAAGGTGCACGACCTGTTCGTGCGCAAGGTGGCCGAGATGCAAAGCCGTTTCGATGCCGGCGAGGACGTGACGGGCGAGCTGCACGGCATGCTCTCGCGCTGGCTGTTCAACCACATCCGCAATGAAGACCATGGCTACATCGACTCGGCCAAGGCCTATCTGCGCATGACCTCTGGCGGTCAGGGTTCGGCCAAGGAGCAGCTCAAGGCCGAGGTGCTGCAGGAACTCGCCGAGCAGCAGAAAAACAAGAGCTGGCTGGCTCGCCTGTTCGGACTGTAAACGGGGTTTGGTCGCTGGCTGGTGTTTCGGCCCTGGCTCAATCGGGCCGGGCCGGCGCGGCGGCCTGCAAGCCGCTGGCAAAGTGCGCCCGCACGGCGGCGCTGGCGGCGGCGGCATCCCGATGGTTCAGGGCGCGCATGATGGCCTCGTGTTCGGCCAGCGATTGCTTGATGCGGCCATGCCGAAACAGCGAGGCGTGGCGGTTCAGCTTCATCACCTTGCGCAGGTCGGCCACCATCTGTGCACGCCAGCGGTTGCCCGCGAGTTCCAGCAGGCGCAGATGAAAGCGCTCGTTCAGTGCGAAAAACCGTTCCTGGTCGGCCACCGCGTCGGCCAGTTCGGCATGCAGCGCCGCCAGCTCGCGCAGTTGCGCCGCATCGGCCGTGTCGGCCACGGCCGCCGTGGCGTCGGCCTCCAGCAAGGCCAGCAGGTGATAGACATCGGCCACGTCCTGCTCGGACACCTCGGTCACGTAGGCGCCGCGCCGCACCTTCATGGTGACCAGGCCCTCGGCAGCCAGCACCTTCAGCGCTTCGCGCAGCGGCGTGCGGCTGATGCCCAGCTCTTCGGCGATCCGCAACTCGTCGATCCAGTCGCCCGGCGCCAGTTGCTGGCTGAAAATGAGCTGACGCAGGCGCTCGGCCACTTCCTCGTAGAGGGCGCGCGGGGCAAGGCGGGCGGTGGAGGTCATCGAAGCATGAAAAAACGGCGCGATTGTAAGCTCGATAACGGAATTTGAATTAATAATTACAGCATTCGTTCGTTGTGCGCGCGTGCTGGGCCGTTGGTCCGGCATGAGGATGTTTTTTGCGGCTGGCAGGGCTGGCCGCCACATCGAACATGAGGAAAGAACCCAAGCCATGAGCAGCAAACCCCCATCGTTCCAAACCTCCACCCTGGCCGATTGGCACAAGGCCGCGCAGAAGTCAGCGCCCGGCGGCGACGTGGCGGCGTTGAACTGGCTCACGCCGGATGGCATCAGCGTCAAGCCGCTGTACACGGCCGAGGACACGCAGAACCTGCCCTACGCCGACACGCTGCCGGGGTTCGAGCCCTTCATCCGCGGGCCGCAGGCCACCATGTACGCGGGCCGGCCTTGGACGATCCGCCAGTACGCGGGATTCTCGACCGCCGAGGAATCCAACGCCTTCTACCGCAAGGCGCTGGCCGCGGGCGGGCAGGGCGTGTCGGTGGCGTTCGACCTGGCCACGCACCGTGGGTATGACAGCGACCATCCGCGCGTCACGGGCGACGTGGGCAAGGCGGGCGTGGCCATCGACAGCGTGGAGGACATGAAGATCCTGTTCGACGGCATTCCGCTCGACAAGGTGAGCGTGTCGATGACGATGAACGGCGCCGTGCTGCCCATCCTGGCGGGCTACGTGGTGGCGGCGGAAGAGCAGGGCGTCAAGCAGGAGCAGCTGGCGGGCACGATCCAGAACGACATCCTCAAGGAGTTCATGGTTCGCAACACCTACATCTACCCGCCCGAGCCGTCGATGCGCATCATCGGCGACATCATCGAGTACACGGCGCAGCACATGCCCAAGTTCAATTCGATCTCGATCAGCGGCTATCACATGCAGGAGGCGGGGGCCAACCAGGCGCTGGAGATGGCCTTCACGCTGGCCGACGGCAAGGAGTATGTGAAGACCGCCATCGCCAAAGGCATGGATGTGGATGCGTTCGCCGGGCGCCTGTCGTTCTTTTGGGCGGTGGGCATGAACTTCTATCTGGAGATCGCCAAGATGCGCGCGGCGCGCCTGCTGTGGTGCCGCATCATGAAAGAGTTCAACCCCAAGAACCCAAAGTCGCTGATGCTGCGCACGCACAGCCAGACCAGCGGCTGGAGCCTGACCGAGCAGGACCCGTACAACAACGTGGTGCGCACCACCATCGAGGCCATGGCGGCGGTGTTCGGCGGCACGCAGAGCCTGCACACCAACGCGCTCGACGAAGCCATTGCCCTGCCGACCGAGTTCAGCGCCCGCATCGCGCGCAACACGCAGCTCATCATCCAGGAGGAGACGCACATCACCAACGTGGTCGACCCCTGGGCCGGCAGCTACATGATGGAAAGCCTGACCCAGCAGATGGCCGACGCCGCGTGGAAAATCATCGAGGAAGTCGATGCCATGGGCGGCATGACCAAGGCCGTGGATTCGGGCTGGGCCAAGCTGAAGATCGAGGCCGCCGCCGCCGAAAAGCAGGCGCGCATCGACTCGGGGCGCGACGTGATCGTCGGCGTCAACAAATACAAGCTGGCCAAGGAAGACCCGGTCGAAATTCTGGAGGTGGACAACGTGAAGGTGCGCGAATCACAGATCGCGCGCCTTCAGGATATCAAGCAGAAACGCGATGCAGCCAAGGTACTGCAAGCGCTTTCAGCTATCACGAAGATAGCTGAAAGCGGCCAGGGCAACCTGCTGGCTGCCGCCATCGACGCCATCCGCGCCCGCGCCACGGTGGGCGAGGTGAGCGATGCGATGGAACAAGTCTTCGGGCGCCACCGCGCCGACACGCAAAAGGTGACTGGTGTGTACGCAGCCGCTTACGACTCAGCCGAGGGCTGGGACAAACTCAAAAAAGAAATCGCCGACTTCGCTGAGGAAGAAGGCCGCCGCCCGCGCGTGATGATCGCCAAGCTGGGCCAGGACGGCCATGACCGCGGCGCCAAGGTGGTGGCCACGGCGTTTGCCGACCTGGGGTTCGACGTCGATATCGGCAGCCTGTTCCAGACGCCGGAAGAGTGCGCGCGCCAAGCGGTCGAGAACGACGTGCACGCCGTCGGTGTGAGCACGCTGGCCGCCGGCCACAAGACGCTGGTGCCCGCCATCCTGGCCGAGCTGAAAAAGCAGGGCGCCGACGACATCATCGTCTTCGTCGGTGGCGTGATTCCACGGCAGGACTACGACTTCCTGTTTGAAGCGGGTGTGAAGGGCATCTACGGCCCTGGTACGCCCATCCCGGCCAGCGCCAAGGATGTGCTGGAGCAGATCAAGAAGGCCAAAGCAGCGTAAATGTCGGTTCCTTCCGTTGCCGACGTGGTGCAGGGCGAAGGCCCGCGTCAGCGCCGCGCCATCGCCAAGGCCATCACGTTGCTTGAATCGACCCGCGCCGACCACCGTGCGCAGGGCGATGAACTGCTGACCGCGCTGCTGCCGTACACGGGCAAGTCGCTGCGGCTCGGCATCAGCGGCGTGCCGGGTGTGGGCAAGAGCACCTTCATCGAGTCGCTGGGCGTCTACCTGATCGAGAAAGGCCACCGCGTGGCCGTGCTGGCCATCGACCCATCGTCCACCGTGTCGGGCGGCTCCATCCTGGGCGACAAGACGCGCATGGAGCGCCTGTCGACGCTGGAGCAGGCCTACATCCGCCCCAGCCCCAGCAGCGGCACGCTGGGCGGCGTGGCCGAGAAAACGCGCGAGAGCATGTTGGTGTGCGAGGCCGCCGGCTACGACGTGGTGCTGATCGAAACCGTGGGCGTGGGGCAGAGCGAGACGGCCGTGAGCGGCATGAGCGACATGTTTGTGCTGCTGCAATTGCCTAATGCGGGCGACGACTTGCAGGCCATCAAGAAAGGCGTGATGGAACTGGCCGACCTGGTGGTCGTCAACAAGGCCGACATTGACCCCGCCGCCGCCACGCGCGCGCGGGCGCAGATTCAGTCGGCGCTGCGCTTGCTCGGGTTTCACGGCAACCCGGAGCGTGGCACGCACACGCCCGGCATGGTGCACGGCCATGGCGAGGCGCACGAGGCGCATGGGGCGGCACCGGTCCGCTGGCAGCCAAAGGTGATCCAGATCAGTGGCCTGAAGGGCGAAGGCCTGGATGATTTCTGGCAAGCCGTGACCGAATTCAAGAGTTTGCAAACCGCCAACGGGCATCTGGCCGCGCGCCGCCAGCAGCAATCGCTGGCCTGGATGTGGGAGCGCATCGACGCTGGCCTTAAAAGCGCCTTTCGCGCTCACGCTGGCGTGCGCGATGCGCTGCCCGCCACCGCCCAAGCCGTGGCCGCGGGGCAACTGCCGCCTTCCACCGCCGCGCGCCGCTTGCTGGCGCTGGCCGGCCTGGGGCAGGGAGAGTGATCGCCATGGCGCTGTCGCCAAAAGAGCTGCAACGCATCGCACGGTCGGATGGCTGGCGTGACGGGCGCGTGGAAGTGTTCGACACTGCATCGGCTGGCAAGGTCATGGTCAAGGGCGTGCGTCCTGCCCGTGGTCTGGCGCGCTATCGTTTGCTCAATGGCGTGGCGCGTCTGCTGGGGCTGCCGTTTCTGCAGGCCGCGCCCATGCCCGGTGGCAAGCGGGCGCAAAAGACAGAGGTGACGCGCTTGCGCGCGCTGCACGACATGGGCGCATGCGTGCCCAAGGTGCTGCACGTGGGCGATGACCACTTCGTGATGCAGTGGCTGGGGCACGACCACCTGGGCAACGTGATTCAGGCGGGCCATCCGCACGCGCCCGCTTTGTGGCGCAAGGGCGGTGATGCACTGGTGCGCTTGCACGCCGCCGGTCAATACCTCAGCCAGGGTTTCGCGCGCAACATGGTCGTGGGCGGCACGCACGCATCGCCGCATCTGGCCGGTTGGATCGACTTCGAGGACGACCCTCTGCAAGTCATGAGCCTGCCCGATGCCCAGGTGCGCGACTGGCTGACCTATTTGCACAGCACCTTGTGGATGCTGCGCGTGTCGGACGCCGAGATCGACGCCTGCATCGACGAATGGATGGCCGCCGAGAGCCCGGCGGTGCGCGATCGCTACATGCGGGCCTGCCGCCGTACAGGCTGGATGCGCGTGCTGCCACGGCATCGTCGTTTTGGGCGCGACGCCGTATCGCTGCAGGCCGCGGCGGCGGCGGCCCACCGGTATCTGCGGCGCCATGTGGGCAGGCAGCCAACCCTTTCAGATTGAAAACCTCAGCAAGAGAGAAGCACCCATGAAACTGATCCTGGAACAACTCGAACAAAAGCGCGCCGCCGCGCGCCTGGGCGGCGGCCAGAAGCGCATCGACGCCCAGCACGGCAAGGGCAAGCTCACCGCGCGCGAGCGCATCGAGGTGCTGCTCGACTGGGGCAGCTTCGAAGAGTGGGACATGTTCGTCGAGCACCGCTGCGCCGACTTCGGCATGGACCAGACCCACATTCCCGGCGATGGTGTGGTGATCGGCTACGGCACCATCAACGGGCGTCTGGTGTTCGTGTTCAGCCAGGACTTCACCGTCTTCGGCGGCGCCTTGAGCGAGGCGCATGCCGAGAAAATCTGCAAGCTCATGGACAAGGCCATGCAGGTGGGCGCGCCCGTGATCGGCCTGAACGACTCGGGCGGCGCGCGCATCCAGGAGGGCGTGGCCTCGCTGGCCGGCTATGCCGAGGTGTTCCAGCGCAACGTGATGGCCAGCGGCGTGATCCCGCAGATCAGCATGATCATGGGCCCCTGCGCCGGCGGCGCGGTGTACTCGCCCGCCATGACCGACTTCATCTTCATGGTCAAGGACACCAGCTACATGTTCGTCACCGGCCCCGAGGTGGTGAAGACGGTGACGCACGAAAGCGTGACGGCCGAGGAACTGGGCGGCGCCCTGACCCACAACACCAAGAGCGGCGTGGCCGATCTGGCGTTCGAGAACGACGTGGAAGCCCTGCTGATGCTGCGGCGCTTCTTCAACTACATCCCCGCCAACAACCGCGAGAAGGCGCCGTACCGCCCCACGCAGGACAGCGTGGACCGCGCCGACCTGAGCCTGGATACCCTGGTGCCAGACAACCCCAACCTGCCCTACGACATCAAGGAAGCCATCATCAAGACGGTGGACGATGCCGAGTTCTTCGAGCTGCAACCGGGCTACGCCGCCAACATCGTCATCGGCATGGCCCGCATGGACGGGCAGGTGGTGGGCATCGTGGCCAACCAGCCGCTGGTGCTGGCGGGCTGCCTGGACATCAAGAGCAGCATCAAGGCGGCGCGCTTCGTGCGCTTCTGCGATGCGTTCAACATTCCCGTCATCACCTTCGTCGACGTGCCCGGCTTCATGCCCGGCACCAGCCAGGAATACGGCGGCATCATCAAGCACGGCGCCAAGCTGTTGTACGCCTACGCCGAATGCACGGTGCCCAAGATCACCGTCATCACGCGCAAGGCCTACGGCGGCGCCTACGACGTGATGTCATCGAAGCACCTGCGCGGCGACGTCAACCTGGCCTGGCCCAACGCCGAGATCGCGGTGATGGGTGCCAAGGGCGCGGTCGAGATCATCTTCCGCGAGGAAAAGAAAGACCCCGAGAAGCTGGCCGCGCGCGAGGCCGAATACAAGGCCCGCTTCGCCAACCCCTTCGTCGCCGGCGCCCGCGGCTTCATCGACGATGTGATCCAGCCGCACGAAACCCGCAAGCGCATCTGCCGCAGCCTGGCGATGCTCAAGGACAAGAAGCTGGAGAACCCTTGGCGCAAGCATGGGAACATTCCTCTCTGATGTTGGCTTTGCAGGAAAAGCATCGTCGTGACAATCCCTAAAGTCAGTGCCATCAAGTCAGCCATGCTGGATGTCTTGCAAGACGGTCAACGGCATTTGCTGCGTGATTTGGTTCCAGTTCTGGCAGAGACGTTTCAACTGACGCCTGAAGACCTTGCCGTGCGACATGCCAGTGGCGCGCCGAAGTTCGATAACTTGGTGCGATGGGCGCGGCAGCATTTGAAGGATGATGGAGCTATCAACACACCAGAGCGTGGCGTCGTTCAGATCACTGAACTGGGTTTGCAAAGGTGGAATGCTGGCGGTATCGGCATGCCATCGCTGCGGCAAATTGACGGTGGCGCTTCCGCGCAATCGCCTGACGAGGCTTTGGATAGCGCGGTTGAGCAACTGACGACGCAACTGCGTACCGACTTACTGGATCGTGTGAAGCAAGTATCGCCACAGCAGTTTGAGCGCTTGGTGGTCGACGTGCTGCTTGCCATGGGCTACGGTTTCGATGAATCGTCCGGCCATGTCACACGTTTTAGTGGCGATGGTGGTATTGATGGACTCGTGCACGAAGACAAGCTTGGCCTGAGCACCATCTATATACAAGCCAAGCGTTACACCGATCACAGCGTGGGTCGGCCTGAAGTACAGCAGTTTCTTGGCGCCTTGACCGGCGCGGGTGCCACCAAGGGTGTATTCATCACCAGTGCGGGGTTTTCGCGCGATGCGCGCGACTTCACGGCCCGCCTACAGAACCAGAAAGTGGCGCTGATCGACGGCGCTCAACTGGCACGGTTGATGGTTGAGCACGGAGTCGGAGTTGCGACTACGAAAACCATTGCTATTCAGCATATAGACAGCGATTACTTCGACGCTGGCTGGGACAAAACCTGATCACTCACAAATTGAAGAGTAAGCAACCATGTTCACCAAAATCCTGATTGCGAACCGTGGCGAAATCGCCTGCCGCGTCATCGCCACCGCCAAGAAAATGGGCATCGCCACCGTGGCGGTGTATTCCGATGCTGATCGCCATGCGCGCTTCGTGCAGATGGCCGACGAGGCCGTGCGCCTGGGGCCGCCGCCCTCGCGCGAGTCCTACCTGCTGGGCGACAAGATCATCGAAGCCGCCAAGCAGACCGGCGCGCAGGCCATCCACCCCGGCTACGGCTTTCTGAGCGAGAACGAGGCCTTCTCCAGGAAGTGCGAGGAAGAAGGCATCACCTTCATCGGCCCCAAGCACTACTCGATTGCCGCCATGGGCGACAAGATCGCCTCCAAGAAGTTGGCCGACGAGGCCAAGGTCAGCACCATCCCCGGCTACAACGACCCCATCGACACGCCAAGCCAAGCGGTGGAGATCGCCAAGGGCATCGGCTATCCCGTCATGATCAAGGCATCGGCGGGCGGCGGTGGCAAGGGCTTGCGCGTGGCTTTCAACGACAAGGAAGCGCACGAAGGTTTTGACTCGTGCCGCAACGAGGCGCGCAACAGCTTCGGCGACGACCGCGTATTCATCGAGAAGTTCGTCGAGCAGCCGCGCCACATCGAGATTCAGGTGCTGGGCGACGCGCACGGCAACGTGGTGTACCTGAACGAGCGCGAATGCTCCATCCAGCGCCGCCACCAGAAGGTGATCGAAGAGGCGCCTTCGCCCTTCATCAGTGATGAAACGCGCCAGGCCATGGGCGAGCAGGCGGTGGCGCTGGCCAAGGCGGTGAAGTACCAGAGCGCCGGCACGGTGGAGTTCGTGGTTGGCAAAGACCAGGACTTCTACTTCCTGGAGATGAACACCCGCCTGCAAGTGGAGCACCCGGTGACCGAGCTGATCACCGGCCTGGACCTGGTTGAGCAGATGATCCGCGTGGCGGCGGGCGAAAAGCTCAGCTTCACGCAGGCCGATGTACAGAAGATCGGCTGGGCCATCGAATGCCGCATCAACGCCGAAGACCCGTTCCGCAACTTCCTGCCCTCCACCGGCCGGCTGGTGCGCTTCGAGCCGCCGGCGCAGAACCTGTTTCAGGGGCAGAACACCATGGATGTTGGCGTGCGCGTGGATACTGGCGTGGTCGATGGCGGCGAGATTCCGATGTACTACGACTCGATGATCGCCAAGCTCATCGTGCACGGCACGGATCGCAACGACGCCATCGCCCGCATGCGCGAGGCGCTGAACGGCTTCGTCATCAAGGGCGTGCAGAGCAACATCCCGTTCCAGGCAGCGCTGCTGGCACATCCCAAGTTCGTGGCGGGTGATTTCAACACCGGCTTCATCGCCGAGCACTACGCGCATGGCTTCCGTGCCGAGGACGTGCCGCACGAAGACCCGTACTTCCTCGTCGCGCTGGCCGCGCGCATGCACATGTGGTACCGCAACCGCGCGCAGGGCTTGCAAGGCCAGTTCTGGGAAGGCTACAAGCGCCTGCCCAAGCGCGAATTCACCGTCTGCTCGCTGGGGCACGAGGGCAACAACAGCTACGTCAACGTCAGTCTGGGCGAAGTGGTGCTGCACCAGCCCACCGCCGTGACGGTGCACGCGCCCGAGGGCGACCGCGTCTACAACATGCTGATCGAGGCCATGCTGGGCGACGCCCGCGTCACCGGCTCGGTGGACGGCAAGCCCTTCACCGTGCAGATGGAGCGTGGCCACACCCGCAACCCGCTGGTCACCCGCGTGATCCACAACGGCACCCAGCTGGACGCCATCGTCATGGGGCACCGCACGGCCGAACTGCACCGGCTGATGCCGCACAAGGCGCCGCCCGACATGAGCAAGTTCGTGCTCTCGCCCATGCCCGGCCTGCTGGTGCAGGTGGCGGTGCAGCCGGGCCAGGAGGTCAAGGCCGGCGAGCGCGTGGCCGTGATCGAGGCCATGAAGATGGAGAACGTGCTGTTCGCCAGCGCCGACGGCGTGGTCAAGGAGATCAAGGCGCAGCAGGGCGACAGCCTGGCGGTGGATCAGGCGATCGTGGAGTTCGAGTGATTGGTGTGCGGATGGCCAGTCGCCGCTTGGCGGCTGCGCCATCGGGGATTAAGATATAACGATTGTTATAACGAGGCCTGTTGGAGCACACCATGTCCACGTCCGTCGCCCTCAAAGTCACCCAGATCGGCAACTCGGTCGGCGTCATCCTGCCCAAGGAGGTGCTGGCGCGGCTGAAGGTGGGCAAGGGCGATTCGCTCTTTGTCACCGACTTGCCCGATGGCGTGGCCTTGCGCCCCTACGACGCCGAGTTCGCCGAGGCGATGGAGGCGGCGCGCGAGATCATGCGCAAGCGCCGCAACGTGCTGCGCGAGCTGGCCAAATGACGGCCGCCAACGCGGCCTGGCGCTGGCTGCCGCGCGAGGTGCTGATCGCGGTGCACGAGGAGCAACTGGCCGAGCACGGCGGCGCTGTGGGTCTGCGCGATGAGGAGCTGTTTGACTCCGCGCTGGCGCGCCCCCAGCAACTGGCGAATTACGGGGAGCCGGATGCGGCCGACTTGGCGGCGGCCTACGCCTTCGGCCTGCTGCGCAACCACCCGTTCATCGACGGCAACAAGCGCACTGGCTATGTCGCGGCCGAACTGTTTCTGGCGCTGAACGGCTATGCCATGACCGCCAGCGACGAGAGCGCGACGCTCACCACCTTGTCGCTGGCCGCCGGCGACATTGACGAAGCCGCCTTCGCCGGCTGGCTGCACCGCCACCTGCAGCGGCGGTGACCATGCACGTGCTCAAGCTCTCCATCCACGCCACGCCCGGCGCCAAGCGCACTGAGGCAGCCGGCGCGCACGGCGACGCATTGCGCGTGCGCCTGGGCGCGCCGCCGGTGGATGGCAAGGCCAATGCGGCCCTGATCAAGTGGGCGGCGGCGGCTTTTAGCTTGCCGAAAAAACAGGTCGAGCTGCTGCACGGCGCCGCCGGGCGGCAGAAGGTGCTGGCGCTGCATTTCAACGATGCCGCCGCGCTGTCGGAGGCGCAGACGCAGGTGGCGGGCTGGATGGCCGCAGGCGAGCAGGGCGCGGAATGAATGCATGGGGGACTCCATGAGTTTTTCGATGATAAAAAATGGCTTCTTTTGCTTGAATAACAAGGGACATAAGCTATCTATTTGATACCGTCAAATGGCTTCAAACCGTTATCGACTGTTTCAGTATCCGGCGGCTGATCTCGTGCCATTCACGCGCGCTGCTGAACGCACACTGGCAGGCTTGCGTGGTCGACATCGCCGAGATGACAACTGAACCGATCCCGCGCGCTCCGTCAGCGGCTGAACCCGCCGAGGGCCTGACCCGCCGCCGCCTGGGCATCCACGCACTGGCCGGCACGGCGGCGGTGGTGGCCGCCCCGGCACTGGCGCAGCGTGCGCCTGTCAGCCCGGCGGCCCAGGCGCCAACCGTTGCTGACAAGGTGGCCTGGCCCGCCACCCCCGCCACGCTGGCCGCGCAGCACCGGCGCGCCTTCGGCGCATTGCCCTCGCGCATCGAGCAGCAGTTGCCCGACGTGCAAAGCGTGGCCGTGCTGCACCGTGGGCATCTGGCATTCGAGCATTACCGCAGCGGCGTCACTGCCCACACCTTGCAAGACACCCAGTCCGTCACCAAGAGCGTGCTGGCCCTGCTGTTCGGCCAGGCCATGGCCGACGGCGCCGTGCGCGGCGTGCAGGAACTGGTGGCCACGCGCCTGCCCGCGATGCTGCGCCAGGGCGCCGACGAGCGCGTGCAACGCCTGCGTTTCGAGCACCTGCTGACCATGACCGCCGGCTGGGCCGGCGAGCAGACCGCGCGCCGCGACCGCGACGACGACCTGCGCCAGATCGTGCGCCGCCCCTTCGTGGCCGATCCGGGCACGCGCTTCGCCTACGACAACGGCGCCGCCAACCTGCTGGCGCTGGCGCTGGCCAACGTGCTGCGCCAGCCGCTTTCCAGCTACGCGCGGCAGCGCCTGCTGGCGCCGCTGGGCATTCACCGCATGGCGTGGCGGCAGGGCGCGCAGGGCCATGATCTGGGTGCGCTGGGCCTGTCGCTCACCACGCGCGGCATGGCCCGCCTTGGCGAGCTGGTGCTGGCCGAAGGCCAATGGCAGGGCCAGGCGCTGCTGCCGCGCGACTACGTGCGCGCCGCTACCGAGCGCCAGAACGCTGGCGGCTACCCGCTGGGCAACGCCTATGGCTACCTGTGGTGGGTGGCCAGCACGGCGCCCACCCGCCGCGCCGGGCGCCGCACCGCCATGGCCAACGGCTACGGCGGGCAGTGGATCTACGTCTACCCGCCACTCGACATGGTGGTGGCCGCCACCTCGCGCCGCACGCCCGACAGCATGGCGCGCGGCCAGGCCGCCACGCTGATCCGGCGCGACATCCTGCCCGCCCTGCAAGGCCTGCGCTGACGTATGCGCCTGGCCCTCGCCACCGCCGCGCTGGCGCCCCTGCTGCTGTGGCAAGGCCGCCGGGTGCGGCGCGTGACCCCACGCCTGCCCGAGGCTGAGGGGCCACGCGAAGGGTCCACCGGCCACGGCCCACCGCTGCACCTACTGGTGCTGGGCGATTCGGCCGCAGCTGGCGTGGGCGTGGCGCGGCAGGACGAAGCCCTTACTGGCCGCCTGCTGGCCGAGCTGGCACCGCAGCACACGCTGCACTGGCGGCTGCTGGCCCACACTGGCGACGACCTGGCACAGACCGCGCAACGCCTGCCCGCGCTAGGGGTCGAGCACTTTGACGTGGCCGTGCTCTCCATCGGCGTCAACGACGTCACGGGCCGCACGCCGCCGGCCCGCTGGGTGCGCGGCTATGCCGATCTGCTCGCCCGCCTGCGCCGTGACCACGGCGTGCGCCTGAGCGTGCTCACGCCCGTGCCGCCCATGGACCTGTTTCCGGCGCTGCCGCAGCCGCTGCGCTGGACCATGGGGCAGGGCGCTCGGCGCCTGAACCACGCGCTGGCCGCACTGGCCGAGCGCACGCCCGGCTGCATGCTGCTGCAGGTACCGTTCCCCATCGATCCCGGCCTGATGGCGCACGACGGCTTTCACCCCGGTGCGCGGGCCAACCTGCTGTGGGCGCAGGCGGCTGCGGCCGCCATCCGTCGTTACCATCAGGCTTCCTTTGACAGTAGCCCTGCCACGCCATGACCGCACCGTTGATTGATTCCAAAACCTGCCTGCTCATCGTTGACGCGCAATACGGCTTCATGCCCGGCGGGGGTCTGCCGGTGGCGGGTGGCGATGCCATCGTGCCGGTCATCAACCGCATCGCGCCGCGTTTCGCCAACGTCGTGTTCACGCAGGACTGGCACCCGGCCAACCATGTGTCGTTCGCCATCAACCATCCAGGCAAGCAGCCGTACGAGACCATCACGCTGCCCTATGGCGAGCAGGTGCTGTGGCCCAAGCACTGCGTGCAGGGCACGCCCGATGCCGCGTTGCACGCCGATCTGAAGGTGCCGCAGGCGCAGCTCATCATCCGCAAGGGCTTCCACCCCCAGGTCGACAGCTATTCCGCCTTCGTCGAGGCGGACCGCCAGACCAGCACCGGTCTGGCCGCCTACCTGCAGGCGCGCGGCATCACGCACCTGTATCTGTGCGGGCTGGCGACGGACTACTGCGTGGCCTGGAGCGCGCTGGACGCCCGCGCCGCCGGTCTGGAAGCCACGGTGATCGAGGACGCCTGCCGCGCCATCGACCTGAACGGATCGCTGGCCAAGGCCTGGGCCGACATGGCGGCGGCGGGTGTGGGGCGGGTCATGTCCGATGCGCTTGTGTCGCAAGCATGACTTCACTTCGTTCAATGACTTCGCCGCTGCGCGGCGTGAATGACGAAATGACGAAAAACCCGGTTGCGTGCACAAGGCTTGGCACTTCGGCCGCGTCATGGCGGTGTAACCGCCGTCATCCACGCCGCGCAGCGGCGAAGTCATTCCGTCATCGGATCAACCCTAGGAGTACATGGTTATGAGCACCCGTCCCTTCAAAGTCCTCGGCATCCAGCAGATCGCCATCGGCGGCCCCGACAAGCAGCGCCTGCAGACGCTGTGGGTCGATATGTTCGGTCTGGAGAAGACCGGCACGTTCAAGAGCGAGCGCGAGAACGTGGACGAGGACATCTGCGCCATCGGCAGCGGGCCGTTCAAGGTCGAGGTCGATCTGATGCAGCCGCTCGACCCTGAGAAGAAGCCCGCGGTGCACACCACGCCGCTCAACCACGTCGGACTGTGGGTCGACGATTTGCCCAAGGCGGTGGAGTGGCTGACGGCGCAGGGCGTGCGCTTTGCACCCGGCGGCATTCGCAAGGGCGCGGCGGGTTACGACATTACCTTTTTGCATCCGAAGGCGAACGATGAGTTTCCGATTGCGGGGGAGGGCGTGCTGATCGAGCTGGTGCAGGCACCACCCGAGGTGATCGCGGCGCTCGGGTAACGGCGCTTTCAAACCCACTGGGTTGCCAAGAAGTCTCATTCCATTTCCGCTTCAAGGCGTCCATCACCGTCATCCCGGCGAAGGCCGGGAATCATGTTTCCCCGCACACGCCGTCTGGATTCCGGCCTTCGCCGGAATGACGAGATATGCCTGCGAGGACGAGCAACGCGGCATGGCGCGCCCATCACGGCACGCTCGGGCGCATCCAACTGCCGTTTCTATTGATATTTTCAAAAATCCCGACAGCGCGGGCCATCAGAAAATCCTCCTCACATTCCCTCGTCATTGCGGCGAAGGCCGCAATCCATGGGGCGTCACCTTGACACGGTATTGACCCGCAGACACCGCGTGGATTGCGGCCTTCGCCGCAATGACGGGATGAGGT